>DNDO01000065.1:0-658 GCA_003484265.1 Anaerolineae bacterium | reverse complement strand
TACGGTACGGTCCTCTGGTGATGAGTGTTTGTTCTTTCATCATGCGAGGCGTGTCACTCCAACTGTCGGATAGAGTGACCTGTGCCCACTGCAGCAAGGAAAATCCGATGATCACGAGAGCAATGCCCGTCCATCTCAACCAAGCGGGAATTGATTGACTCGCAAATGCCAGCCATTTGGGATCAATAGAATATGCAAATGTGGAAAGTAATCCAATTATGCCAAGCAAGTTAGCAATTTTAGATACAATGCCCTCTTTGCGTTTCTTTAGAGTGTCATATTCAGGCTTGCTATTGCTCCTTATGTAATACCCGCGATGCGCTACGAATGCAATGATAAGTATGGGTAATAAGATTCTAAAGATTGTTTCGGTGTCCATTTCATTCTAATTTTCTTCTACAAAAATTTGACTGGTTATGTTCAATCCGAGTACGACAGATTTCTTTCCAATCTTGATCGTCAAATTATGGTCGAACTGTGAGTAGTCATTCACCTCGATCTCTGCGGCAGGCACCAGACCGAGACCGTCAAGATAGCGGAGCAAATCCGTATCGGCGGATTTGACGGATAAAATTTTCCCTTTGGCACCCGGCCGAAGCGAGGAAAGCGGGGTCGATTCATCCAACGGCATCTTTAGATCCTCGAACACGTCATCTCG
>DNDO01000107.1:49026-49530 GCA_003484265.1 Anaerolineae bacterium | reverse complement strand
GGTGAACAGCGAAGTCTGGAAGGTGTTGCTGCCGGTTCCGGATACAACAACACTGGCTGACTGTTCCGAATTATCCTTCACTGCTTTGATGTTGTAGGTACCATCATTAGGGAATGTTGCCAAAACCGGGTTTCCGCCTGTTGTGGTGCCCAGCAGAACCCAGTGGGTGCCATAATCGTTGTAGTAGACTTTAACCCCGTTAAGAGGGCTGCCGAAACTGTCTAGAACTGTCAATGTTACATTGTCTGGACCGTTGGTGAGTGAGGCAAATGCCGTGGTCAATAACAAAGTCGCAACGGCTAGGACCGAAAACCATAATGGTCGTTTATTCATTTCGTATTCTCCTTAGAATCATTTACATAGATCGATCGTTTAGATTCAACGCGCGGAAAACAGAAGCCTCTTACTTTGTGTTCACCTCCTTGTTCACTTAACTAAAAAACCGGCACAAAGGCCGGTTTCGCTATTTGCTCCCCAAGGACTTCCCCCCCCCTTTTTTTTATT
>DNDO01000107.1:48290-48806 GCA_003484265.1 Anaerolineae bacterium | reverse complement strand
TTTTTTTTTATATCAACAAGTCTTGTTGGGGTAGGTTGAGCGACCAAACTTGATCCTTGGATCGTCGCTTCCTGTTATTTGCATTCTGTTGTCATGTAAGTAGAATGCAAGTATAGTATACATGTTTTTTCAAGATTTTCAAGTACGATTTGTCACCAAAAGGTTACAAGAAATTGGATTTTATTTGTCCGAATTGAAGGCATATAAGCGGTAAAAGATCATCCGCGCTATAATTGTCATATGGACGCCAAAACCCTACGTGCCCGTTACGAAAAACTTAAATCAGAAATCCATTCACACAATTATCGCTATCACGTATTGGACTCGCCCATAATCAGCGATGTGGAATACGATCAATTGCTCAACGAAGTCAAGCGGATCGAAACCGAACATTCCGGTTGGATCACACCCGATTCACCCACGCAGCGTGCAGGATCAAAACCAGCTGACCGTTTCGAAAAGATCCGCCACCCCGCTCCAATTCTCTCGCTTGCCAACGCCTTTGGCGCGGACGAT
>DNDO01000107.1:44035-48104 GCA_003484265.1 Anaerolineae bacterium | reverse complement strand
GACGATGCACGTGCCTGGCTCGAACGCATCAGGAAGATCGATGACCGAGTTGAGAAGGCAAAATTCGTTGTCGAACCAAAAATAGACGGGTTGTCCGTGGTACTCCATTATCGGGACGGAGTCTTTGTGCAGGGCGCAACACGGGGGGATGGGGAAGTGGGAGAAGATATTACTCAAAACCTGCGGACGATGCGGTCCATCCCGTTGAAGATTCCCGTCGAAGCCAAAGGACCGAAGCCGCCCGAGTTGTTGGTTGTCCGCGGCGAGGCGTTCCTTCCTGTCAAAGAGTTCGAAAAATTGAATCGCAAATTGGAAGAGGAGGGTAAGAGGACATATCAGACTCCTCGAAATACAGCTGCAGGTTCACTACGCCAGCTTGATCCCGGGGAAGTTGCATCCCGTCCATTGAGTATTTTGCTATACCAAATCGTTTATTCCGAAGGAGGAAATGTTCCAACCTCGCAATGGGAGATATTGGAATTTCTCAGAGCACTTGGTTTCCCAGTCACAGATATAGCGAAGCGATTTGATTCGCTGGAGAAAGCCATCGTTTACACGGAATCATGGGAAAAGAAGCGCGACGACCTGACCTATGAAACGGACGGTATAGTCATCAAAATTGACGATCTAACACTCGCCGACGATCTTGGTTTTGTCGGCAAGGACCCGCGCGGCGCGGTGGCGTTCAAATTCCCTGCGCGTGAAGTGACAACTACACTCAATGACATTGGCGTCGCAGTTGGGCGCACGGGTGTGTTAACTCCATATGCAGTGCTCGAAGCAGTGGAGATCGGAGGCGTGATCGTGGAGCGCGCGACCCTTCATAATTTTGACTATATTGCTGAAAAGGATATCCGCGTAGGTGACCGGGTGCTGGTCAAACGCGCGGGCGAGGTGATTCCGTATGTGATCGGTCCCGTGGTGGATGTTCGTTCTGGCAAAGAGAAAAAATACAAACCTCCTTCAAAGTGCCCGGCATGCGGGCAGGATGTGGAGCATTTCGTGGGTGAAGTAGCGTGGTACTGTGTCAATGCGGCGTGCCCGGCACAGTTGGTGCGGAATATCGAGCATTATGTCTCACGCGGCGCGATGGATATCGTTGGGTTGGGTATCAAGATCGTAGAGCAGTTGATCGAAGAAGGACTGGTAAAGGATGTGGCTGACCTGTATACGCTCACAAGAGAGCAGCTGCTCGCGCTTGAGGGTTTCAAGGATAAGAAAGCTGACAACCTTTTAACCTCGATTGAAAACTCAAAGAGACAATCTTTGGCGCGATTGATCGCCGCGTTGGGGATACACGGCGTCGGTGAGGTGATTGCTGGGGATCTGGCGTCAGTTTTCCCCGATCTCGATGCGTTGTCCAAATCCAAGGTCGATGAATTGATGGAGATCGATGGATTGGGTCCGAACATTGCCGAATCTATCGCGGATTGGTTTGCGCGTCCGATAAACCAAAAGGTGTTAAAGAAGTTAAAAGCTGTAGGTATGTGGCCTCAAGGCGGACCATCATCAACCAACAGTATCCAGTCCGATGTGTTTGACGGCATGACGTTTGTGGTAACCGGGACATTACCCACGTTCTCGCGCGACGACGCGAAAGCCTTCATCGAATCGCATGGCGGCAAAGTAATAGGGAGTGTCAGCAAGAAAACTGGTTATCTTGTGCTCGGTGAAAACCCAGGCTCGAAGTTTGACAAGGCGAAAGAATTAGGCGTGAAGATAATTGGGGAAGAAGAATTGAAGAAACTGGCAGGAGGCTAACTGACATCGGAGAAGAATGAAAAACAATATACTTAATTGGGGGTTGCTTTCCACAGCGAAGATCAACCGGGCATTGATCCCATCTTTACGGGCTTCCAAGCGCAGTCACCTTATCGCCGTAGGCTCGCGTTCGCAGGAAACTGCAGAGGCTTACGCAAAAGACAAAAAGATCAAGCGCGCGCATGGATCTTATCAAGCCCTGATTTCCGACCCTGAAATCGATGTGATCTATAACTCGCTTCCTAATCATCTACACGCCGAATGGACGATCAAGGCTGTTGAGGCGGGCAAGCATGTGTTGTGTGAGAAGCCCATTGCTTTGAATGTGGAAGAAGTGGATGCGATCAAAGCCGCCGCGCAAAAACATGGAAGGGTCGTAGCGGAGGCGTTCATGTATCGGCATCATCCGCAAACGATGAAAGTACAGGAGATCGTAAAGAGCGGTTCTCTCGGGGACTTGAAACTGATTCGCGGATCTTTTAGCTTTATCCTATCCCGGGAAGGGGACGTGCGCCTGAACCCTGAGTGGGGAGGCGGAAGTATCTGGGATGTAGGTTGTTACCCCATCAGCTACGCGCGGACAGTGGTCGGGGAGAGTCCAATTGAGGTGTTTGGATGGCAGGTCACAGGCAGGACCGGAATCGATGATACCTTTATCGGTCAGATGCGGTTCAAGGATGATGTCCAGGCACAATTCGACTCCAGCTTCGTCATCCCATTCCATTCATTTATGGAGGTAGTCGGAAGTAATGCGACTTTGAGCATCCCGAAGCCGTTCAAACCAGGAGTCAATGAACGGCTATTTCTTACACGCGATAACAAGACGGAGACGATCAAGATCAAAGGGCAGGAGTTGTATATCGGCGAGGTGGAAGATATGACGGATGCGATCCTGTATGCGAGGGAGCCGCTGATCTCGTTGGATGACTCGCGTGAGAATGTTGCGGTCATTGCAGCGTTCATTGAATCGGCGCGTATCGGAAAGCCCATTCAACTCTAACTAGACAATCCCGCGTCCCTCTGCTACACTTTCGCCATCTTTTTGCGGAGGCAATATCATATGGATTTACATACCACTGACGATGCTGTAACACGTCGCATCAAAGCAATGGCAGACCGGATATCGAGCATCAAAGACCCCGGCTTATACTTTTACAACCAGCCGGTGCAGGAAATTCTGCCGGGCATGAAAGTGCGCGTGAACGGGCGGGAGATGGGGATGTACGCATCGTACAGTTATCTGGGTCTTGTAAATCACCCGCGAATTAATGAAGCTGCCAAGAAGGCTGTAGACAAGTTCGGCACCGGCACGAACGGTGTGCGCACGTTGGCGGGGACACTAACCATTCATAACGAACTTGAAGAAACGATTGCAAACTTCAAACATTCCGAATCCGCGCTGACCTATTCCTCCGGATACGCCACCAACCTGACCGTCGTCTCTACAATGATGGGCCGCGGCGATTACGTCTTTTCCGATAAATTGAATCACGCCTCCATCGTGGACGGATGTCTGATGTCTGGCGCGGAATTCCGCCGCTTCCGCCATAATGACATGGAGCATCTTGAAGGTCTGCTCAAGAACGCGCCGTCGGACGTCGCGAAAATGGTGATCGCAGATTCCGTTTTCAGCATGGACGGCGACATCATCGACCTGCCGAAAATGGTGGAGATATGCAAGAAATACAAGGCATGGTTGATGATCGATGAAGCGCATTCGGTCGGCGTGCTCGGTAAGACCGGCACCGGCATCGAGGAGCATTTCGACCTGTATGATGCCATTGACATAAAAATGGGCACACTCAGCAAAACGATCCCGTCCGTTGGAGGATACGTTGCCGGCAAGAAAGAGTTAATCGAATACCTGCGCCACGCCAGCCGAGCTTATATCTTCTCTGCGGCATTACCTCCAGCGCAAGCCGCCGCTGCCAACGAAGCTTTCAAGGTCATATTGGATGAACCCGAGCGCATCGAAAAACTGAACCTGAACACCAAGCAATTCATCGGCGGTCTTAAGAGTATGGGATTCGATACCATGCTCACCGAGACAGCAATTGTCCCCGTGTTGTGCGGGGAGGACGAAAAAGCCTTCATCATGACGCGTGACGCGCAATTGAATGATGTGTTTGTGTTGCCTGTAGTATCGCCTGCCGTGCCCGAAGGTCTCGCACGCCTGCGCGCCACTGTCACAGCAGGGCACGACCCAAGCGAGATCGAGCGCGCTATGGACGTTATTGGTGAAGCAGGTAAAAAGCTGGGAATTATTTAAATAGTGAACAGTAGAAAAGATTAGGTAATTGCGCAAGTC
>DNDO01000107.1:40713-43842 GCA_003484265.1 Anaerolineae bacterium | reverse complement strand
GACTTGCGCAATTACCTAATCTCCCGCGATCTGGTAGAGTTGATTGTCGTCTACATTGTAGAGAAGCGGTGCTACGAGGACTTTTGGATACCGTAACTTTAACCGCTGAGACTCGCTCACAACGAAATCCCTTTCATTCCCGATCTCGAACATCGGGGCAAATTGATCGAAGTGCTGTTCCGCCTTTTCTTCCTCCCAGCCTGCGTTCTCCGACAGACCTTTTACAAAGGCTTCCTTTTTTGTGGCTAGATTGACCATGCCGCAGTTGTTATGACCGATCAGGGCGATATTCCTTACCCCACCAACAGCGATGGCATATGATACCTTGAACTCACTGTGCCGCAAATTCGCCCCTCCTGCACGAATGATATAAGAGAAATTATCCGGAATATGTAGGTGCTTGCGGTGGTCCATGCACATACCCACCAACAGTTGAGCTTGTGTATATATCTCATAATCACGTTCCAGATTGTGATATTCGAGCAACAACCCCACAGGCGTTTCGCGGTAGTGATGGAAAATATCTTCCTTTGATCTGACGGGGGAAAGGTTTTTCATTGGTATCTCCTATAAGTATTATAAACAAAAAGAGACCGAGATTACAGCCGCCCTGAGAGACCAATCGCGTTAGAGGGTTTCGATAATCGCAATTCGATTATGGGGAGGCAATATCAAACCCTATTTATCGTATAGTCTCAAGGTCTTTTATAAGTAATTTCTTTTCTTCTTTATTGGCGATGGCATCAAGCACGCCGCGCGCCTTTTCGAGATACACTTTCATAATAACGCGATTGTTGGCGATCATCTCTGCCCGTGCGAGAGTCTCATAAGCATAGCCTTTAAAAAAGGGTGATATGTCTTTTGTCCATTCCAGTGAGAATAAACCATATCTGCGGGCGTTATGCGGTTGTCGGATCAAACAATACACACGCGAGACCTGCCAATAACCAACGGACAGGTTTTCCGGTGTGACGTCTTCGCGCTGGGTCCAGTGCCAGAGTGAGGCAATGGCCGTATGGAGCATTTCCATGTTCTCTTCGTTGGAACGTGTGCCGTCCTTGTCCATACTGCTCCAGGTTTTTGTGAAGCAGTCGGTCGAAAAATATTTGTGAGCTTGCTGCGCGTCAAAAATCAGCATGTCAGCCATATTAAATCCTTATAGAGTTCAACGTTGAACGAACATCCCCGGGTTACTTTCCGAGTTTTACGAGTTGAGGTCTTGAATTTGGAACGCGCTTAACGTCCCCCCGTGCTTCAAGATCGAGTTTCACCGTGGTCACATACCACATAACTGAGCCATCGAATTTCCCGCGTACTTCCTTTTCCACCGCGTGGGATAACTTCATAAAGGGCATTTCCTTGTGCTGTCGAAGCGTTGACATGATTGCCTTGCGTATGATTTCATACTTTTCCCTGCTTATGTTCACGCCCTGTTTTTTTTGCGGATGCAATGTTTTAATCGTATCTTTCATATTATCTCCTCCATTGATTGTAAGTATTTTACTCCCAACCGCGCACTTCCGCTTGATCGAGATTCAATTACTTCAATCTCTCAGCGACCAATTCAGCAACATCCTTGACCTGCATTGGATTACCATCCGCTTTGGATGCATCTGTCATCATGGACATACAGAATGGACAGCCGACAGCGACGGTGTCCGCTCCAGTTGCTTTGGCTTCGGAGAATCTCGCTTCATTAACTCGACCTGAACCTGCTTCTTCTTCCTTCCACATTTGCGCGCCGCCCGCGCCGCAACAAAAGGACTTGGCACCGCTGCGCGGCATCTCGACCACTTCCATGCCCGCTGATTTCAGGTCATTGCGCGGGGGGTCGGTGATCTTGTTATGCCTGCCAAGGTAACAGGGATCATGGAAGGTGACCTTCATGTTATCGCCATCGAGGTTCATTGAAATTTTCCCCGAGCCAACCAATTCATTTATCAACTGCGTATGGTGAATGACCTGATAATTTCCGCCGAAGGCAGGATATTCATTCTTGATCGTATGCAGGCAATGCGGGCAGGTGGTCACAATTCGTTTCGGGGCGACCTCATTGAGAATTTCCACATTTTGTGACGCAAGACCAAAGAAAATATCCTCGCGTCCGGCACGGCGGGCAGAGTCGCCTGTGCAGGCTTCGTTCTGTCCAAGCACGGCATAATTGACACCTGCAGTATTTAATATTTTTGCAAATGCGCGCGCGGTCTTTTGCGCGCGTGCATCCGTTGCAGGCGCACAACCAACCCACCACAAAATTTCAGGCTCGCCGTTTTGTTCGATGGTTGGGACGTTCATCCCCTCTGCCCATTTCATGCGGTCGCCCTGCGAAACATTCCAGGGGTTTTGATTCCGTTCCATGCCCTTAAAGGCAGTTTCCAGCTGTTTCGGAAAATTGCTTTCCATCAATGTCAGGTTGCGTCGTATATCGAGAATATCACGCATCGGTTCATTACCGACGGGACAAATGTCCACACACGCGCCGCAGGAGGTGCAGGCCCACACGGCTTCCTCAGAGATCAGATCGAGCATGGGCACATCGGTTGTGCCATCTTTCAAGTGATAACGTTTATTGATCTCCAAGGCGGCTGGGGAGAGTATCTTGCCAGTGTTATATGCGGGGCATGCATCCTGACAGCGAAAACATTGGATGCACGCATAACTGTCCATGATCTGTTCCCATCCGAGGTCTTTCATCCTCGCCGCGCCGAACCGCTCAATGGACTGGTCATCGAGGTTGATATAACTTAATTGTCCGATGGATTTGCGTTCAGGTTTCAATCCAAAATTGAATGGGACGATAAATAAATGGATATGTTTTGAATACGGAAAATAGGGCAGGAATGCTACAACCACCCCGAGCGATATCCACCACGCAACATGCTCGCCGACAACCAGAGCATTCGCATCCCACGCGGACCATAAGCCTGAAACTGCCGAAATGACCGGCTGCCATCTGTCTGTGTGACCCAACTGCGCAAGGTGAAACGATTCCTCTACCATCCGCATAAAGTTGTGCGTGAAAAATGTTGCTGTGACAATCGCCGAATCGCGCAGGATTCCTTTGCGTGCCTTGGGGTTCAGTAATGTTGTGTCGCGCGTTGTCGCCGAAGCAGGTTTCAAAACATAACG
>DNDO01000107.1:38063-40421 GCA_003484265.1 Anaerolineae bacterium | reverse complement strand
TATACATCCCCGAACAAACCCATGTTGTATAAAATCTTTATTTTTGTGTAGCCGTAGATCAGATCCGACAGATTGATGAGCAGGTATGTGAAAAATCCCCAGCCGATGAGTCCATGCAAAATGCTGACGATGGGGCGCGTCCTGAAAACGGGTTGGAAAAAGATGAATTTGGCGATCACGTCAACGGTCCGTTTGGGGAGTCGCGACCAGTCTATTTTCCCCTGCCCGCTGGAAATATGACCGATTATCCGCACCGTGCCGCGATACGTAAGATAAACGGATGCAATGCCTGCTATTGTGAAAAGGATTTTTTCTACGAGGGTAAGCATCAAGCCTCCAGATAAGGTGAGTGATGTTTTGTATTCGATTTTAGTTTAGCACAAACAAATTGATGCGCCAGCGACAAATGTCACTTGCTGATGGTGTTCACGTACTCTACTGCCCCCTGACAGGCGGGTTGAAGATAGGGAGAGATGCCTTCAAATGTGAGCGGTTCATCTTTCTCGCTTGCAAGTTCGAATGCAGTGGCGAGGCACCCGCCTCCGGCATTGTAATTTACAAGAGTAAACTTCCACATATCTTCAAATGATATACCCAGCTCGCTTGGTGTCATTTGCCCATTGTAATTCCAAACCACCTGCGAAGCCTGCTCGCAATTCGCAAGCATGGCATGTGCAAAGACTCCGATGCTGAAGTTAGCACGTTCAAGATCGATCCCCAGCGGGCAGTTTTCACAAGTGGCATTGACCGCGTCGATGAGCGCGAGCCGCAGATATGCCCTGTTTTCCTCGCCCATATAAAGATACCCCTTGCCGCAGGTTTCAGAGTCCATCACAAGCGGACAGAACTGTTTGACGAACGGAGGATTCCACATCAGCGCGGTATCCGCGCCTTGTTCGGTCAGTTGACCCAGACCGATATCATTCTTGGTGTTACCGGGCCAGAACTGGCTTTCTATTGCGAAAAGGTTCTTCAACAAGTGCGCAGGGACGCTTGTGTCTTCTGCTACATTCAGGATGATTTCGTCGAATTGGTTTTGCCATTCATTGACCGCTGAGCGCGCAACCTCCATCCCGCAGGCAGATGCGCCGCCGTCTGGCAATAGCCCGCCATCGGCGCATGAACTCGCATCCACTGCATTTTGACGGATGAGGTTGGCGGCAAGATAGTTGTAGGGAACCTGGGTGCCGAGTGTTTCACTATCTGTGGGTGTGCTCAACCATTCCGGCGGTCCTCCAACGGGAGGCAGGACGCCCCATGTTTCAACACAGGTTGCAACAGGAATACCTGCCCATTGACTGCTTAAAACATCCACATACCAGTAGGTAGGTTGATCAGGGTTGCCTGCGTCTCGTACAGCCACGCGGATTTGCGCACTGAACACTTCACTACTATCCCCATAACTGGAGTACGCCCAGAATTGAAGGGTGAAAAGTTCTTCATTGGTTACCGGCAATCTTAACCGGCAAACTGCTCCGCAGTTATACGATTGCCCGCCATATAGACCCTCGATGCCAATAACCGAATAACCTTGTAAGGGTTCGATTCCTGTTAAAACCAAAACAGGTTCGAATTCACATATACTTGTCGACGAAGTCTGGATGGGTATACAGTTTTCAAGCGTGACCTGAACGATGGGTGCCTGTAATTTGGTTGAAATTTGTTTCTGCGCAGGCTCGGATTCAACCAGCACGAGATAAAATCCGTCGCAACGATTAACGTCAATTTCTCTGCAGGGTTCTTGTTCCACCCATTCGTCGTAAATTTCCTCGCCGCAGTCCACGTATACATCCCCGGGGGTTGGCATCCCTTCGTGATCAACTTCGATCTTGCATTCAACTTCAGATTCGCCCCATGGAATCATCCACCAGAAATATTTTGTGTAATCGACAGTGGTAACGGAGTAACGGTCAGGACCGGGAGGAGCCTTTGACGGCGCGGCAGATCCTCGTGAGGATGACGCGAATGCGCTTCCCACGAGGACCAAGAGAAGGCTCAGCGATAAGAGCCTTTTTCTCCGCTGGGTCCAAATCCCGTTGTATATTTTCATAAAATGTGAGCCTGCTCGAATTATAGCGGACTCCTAACGATTAAGGATGACTATTTTGTTACAGGTCAGGATTTGGGTTCGTCCATTTCTTCGAGGGCTTCCTTGTCGCGTTGTAAATTGCGGCTGCGAATGTATAGGCTTGCAACGTACAACCCCATAATAATGAAGGCTATCGTATAGCCGGCGATCATATAACCTGACGTGTCGGGGGTCGGTGTTTGTAGAAACATTTTTTCTCCTGTTGTTGTTACATCATCACTTTTAGTTTGAGATGCTCGACCTTTTCCTGCAACTCGCCCAAGCGGATG
>DNDO01000107.1:33502-37902 GCA_003484265.1 Anaerolineae bacterium | reverse complement strand
GATGCTCGACCTTTTCCTGCAGCTCACCCAAGCGGATGCGGTTCCAGAATAGATCGATGAAGATGATTGTAAAGGCGAATAAGGCAAAGAAGAACGCTGTGCGCATATCAGGGGTCATGGCGAAAGTGCCTTCTGCCTCAGGGTTGGAGCCTGCTATTACAACCGGGTGGATGGTGCGGAACAGGCGGATGGCGAAGAACGTAATAGGCGCGCTCAACCCGCCGATCAAGGCATACACAGCGCCGAAGCGTGCGCGGCGTTCGGGGTCGTCAATTCCCTGTCTCAGCATGAAGTAGGCGATGTAGATCAATTCGGTGATCGCGGCAGTGGTGAGACGCGGGTCCCACGTCCACCAGGTGTTCCAAGCGGGGCGTGCCCAGATCGAGCCAAGGACAATGGTGATGAGGAAAAATACGAGGCTCACCTCGATCGAAGCGAGTTGCAGGCGGTCCCATTTCAGGTTTTTCGATACCAGATAGGCCACGCTGAAAAAAGCCGCAAGGATAAAACCTACCAGGGCTACCCACGCGGTGCCAATGTGAAAATAAAACACGCGTTGGACATCGCCCATGACGAGTTCGGTGGGAGCGAACACGAGGGCAAGGTAGGTTGCGATCCCCAGGGTGATGACCGAGACTAGATCCAATATCTTTAGTGTGAGAGGTTTAGATTGCATATATGCTCCTTATCCAGAATTATTCTTCCACTACATTATCAAACACCATAAACGCTACCGAAATGAAAATGACGTCATAGGCGATAAGCAGGCTGAGGGGGGACAGTATCTCTGAAAATTCCAAGCCTTCGAGAAAACCTGCGCTGGCTTTAACCGCAGCCAACAGCACAGGGATGACAACAGGAAAAAGTAATATCGGCAGGAGGATATCCCGTGTCCTTGTTTGTACCGACATGGCGGCAAGCAATGTGCCAACACCGACGTACCCGATCGAGCCAAGGAGGATTACCAATAACAAACCAGGGTGGAAAAGGTTGACGTTATAAAGAACACTATAAACCGGCAAAACAATAATTTCCACGATCAACATGAATGTCAGATTGCTAATGACCTTGCCAAAATAAATCGCAGATCGATCCACAGGAGCAAGCAAAAGACCATCGAGACAGCCGCGGTCTTTTTCGATTGCCATCGAGCGGTTGAGACCCAGTGTCCCCGCGAATGCGAAGGTTGCCCAGAGCACGCCAGAAGTCACAGATCGACGCGTCGTTATATCCAATTCGAGAGCGAAGTTGAAGATAAGGATGATTAGCAGGGAAAATACGAGCATCGCGGAGAAGAGTTCGCGTGAACGGAACTCGGCTTGCAAGTCTTTCCAAACTACAGCAGACACAGCCTTGATGAAATTTCCTTTAGGCGCCTGGGAAATGAGGAGTCGTTCTGCCATGTTACCCCGCCAACGCTTTTTTGTAGAATGAAAGCAAATTGCCGTTGCCAAATTCATTCCGATTTCCAGTCGCGGTGATGACGCCGTGCGAGAGAATATCGAATCGTGTAGCCAGTTCTTCAGCGCGTGCAAGGTCGTGCGAGGTCATCACAACGGTGCGTCCTTTGGCGGCAACAGTTTTCAGCACCTCATCCAACATGGACGAGGCATCCTGGTCGAGCCCGGTGTAGGGTTCATCGAAGAGTATCACGTCGGGGTCATGCAAGACGGCCCGCCCGATGGCGAGACGCTGCTGCATACCGCGTGAATAAGTGCGCACCAGATCGCGCCTGCGATTTTCGAGACCGACCATTTCAAGGACTTCGGTGATCCGCAATTCGTATTTTGAGATGTTGTACATGCGGGCATAAAAGCGAAGGTTCTCGTCTGCGGTCAAATCACCATAAAGAAGGGGGAGGTGCGAAACGACACCCAGTCTAGCACGGACCGCCGCTGATTCGTCTGGAAGGCGAAAGCCTGCAACTTGCACAACCCCTAATGAAGGCCGCGACAGCGAAGCAAGGACTCGCAGGAAAGTTGTCTTTCCTGCACCGTTTGGACCCAAGAGCGCGACGAACTCGCCAGGCTGGACATCGAAATCCAGTCCGCGCAGCACAACTTTATGTCCAAATCGTTTGACGAGTTTCTTCACTGTAATCATGATAATATTCCGCTGATGCGATCAGGTCGTCGTTCCCGATAAATCACACCATTTCCTTTAATATTTCCTTCAACTCTCCCCTGCGTTTATGGTAAGCCTCCTGCGAGATTTTTTTTACCCGGTGCAGTTCGTCCAGGGCGATGATCGCATCCATCACATCCTCTTTGGAGTCGAATTCTCCATCATCTTCATCCTCATCGTTTGATTGATTCCTGTCACGTAGGTACATCCACATGCCGGCAAGGATGAGGGCGATGCCCAATCCGCCTGCGCCGATCAATAACGAACTGTTGGCACTTTTAGTGGATTCATTTATAGACGGGGGCGCAAAATTTGGTGCGCCGGAGATGGTAAGGCTCAGTATGTCGCCAGCCTTCAAATCGCTTGCGGAGTAGGATTGATATATCTCACCTTGAACATCCTGCGGTCCATCTTGAGTGATCCCGTTGCCTTCGACCCGCATGCCGTCGGGAACGAAGATACGCGCTATCGAAACAGACAGAACGAGAGGCTGTGAAATAATGAAATTCTCTTCGATTGAGACAGATGAAAAGGCGATGATCCCGTAGGGTGCTTCGTTGGGAGACATCGCAAACCCATCGACTGTACTTGTGAATGGCGCACTGTCTTGCAATGCCTCATAGCCGATTCCCTCCGCGCCATCCGGGAATTTCAAAAAGGGAAGTTCCTGCGAATCTCCCAGCTCAACGCTGACGATCGTGTCACCCGTATTGCGGAATGAATAAAGCGCAAGGAACTCATAAAACTCTTCATCCGGGTTAGTCGTAAGGAAAATATCCAACTCGTCGACAACCAGCCCGGAAGTATCAGTTGTCACATCACGTAGAACAAGCGTTGGCAGCTTCAGGGAGGTCTGTCCTGCATCCACGATCAGAAAGTCTGAGGTATGGTCAATTCCCTTATAAGTAACTTCAACAAGGAAGATGCGCCCTTCAGGGATTTCAACATTTTCAAATCTGAACGAACCGTCCTCCGTGGTCGTACCCTCCATAGTAACCACCTCAAAAGTGCCTGCAGTCGGGTCCTGGAAATCATGCTCGAATCCACGTAAAGTAATAACGAGATTTTCAGGAAGGCTTTCGCCTGTTTTATTTTCGACAGTTCCGCTGAGTGATCCAAAGCCCGGTAGCACTTCATTTGTGACCTGGACCTGCTCGGTCCCGGCAGGCGTCACATCGCCTGAAGGCGTTATGGCGTCAGCGGGGAACGGAGTCTGGGTAGCAGGGACAACTGTCGGCTGGTCTTGAGCAGCGGTCGAGGCAGGAGTTGTCGAGTCATAAGTAAGCGAACGCAGATATTCCGCCACAGCCCACATGTCCTCATCCGAAAGGTCTTCGCCAAATGGTTGAATTTCTTCATTCCCCAACCGGATGATGCGCGCCAATGCAACCATGCTCAACCCTGACATCTTCCCCTGGTCTTTAAAGTAATCTGTGGAGCAATTCGGGCATTTTGTTTCGAAGATGTCCTTCCCTTTTTCAATTTCATCCTTTGAGGTATGCAGTGACATGATATAGGCGACAACGTCCCATCGCTCCTGATCGTTGAGGCTGACGAACGGAGGCATGAAGCGTTCGATCTTGCCGCGCGTGACGATGGTATACCAACCCGAGGGAGATGCCGGGCGTGCGATCTCGGGAAGCGCAAACGCAGGGACGGTCACGCCCAGTTGAATTCCCTGTGCACCGTCACCGAGACCGGTGTCACCATGACATGCCGCGCATTTTTCAAAGTAGATCGTTTCACCGTTGGCAATGTTCGGCGTTTGCGGAGGCACGAGCACCAAAGTTGGCATAGGCGTCGGCGGGATGTATCCGGGCGGCGGCGTTACATCTTCTGCCAGTGTTAGATTGCAAGCTGAGATGGTTGTCGCAAGTATGATGAAAAATATGATACGTAATTTCATTGATAACCTTTTGCTAAAGCGCCTTCCCGCATGATGGACAGAAACGGTCGGATGCCATGATGGGTTTTCCGCAGTTTGGGCAGAAGCCTGCCGTTTTGTCTTTGCGTGATTTTTTGCGGGACGCGATCATCGCTTCGATATCGTCGTCGGTCAATTCAGCATCTTTGGATGAAGCGCCAGCGCGGCGTGCGGCAACGGATTTCTCAAGACGAGATTCCGTATCCTGAGCAGAAGCCTTATCGAGTGATAACGAATCGATTTTCCTGAGGATTTCCGCGCCTTTTTGAAGTAAGCCTGCGCGTTGCGCGGGATATTCACCTTCGGGAATCTTCCCGAGTTTGAAATCGAAATCGAGTTCCTGCAATGAGTA
>DNDO01000107.1:7265-33292 GCA_003484265.1 Anaerolineae bacterium | reverse complement strand
ATCGAGTTCCTGCAATGAGTTGACAGCGCGGTCGCGCTCCGCCATCAGCGAAGAGAGATCGTGTTCTTCCTGCCTTATGCGGCGTGATTGGCGTTCAAGAAATGGGGCATATAAATACAGACCAACAAGGATGATGACCCCAAGCGTAAGCAATAATGCGGCAGTTTGCATGTTCCCTCTATTCGGCGAGTATTGGGTCTATGATGTTTCTGATCTGGTCAATTGACGAAAATGGACCCACCTGCACATAGTGCAGTACGCCATCGCGGTCGACAAAATAAGTTTCAGGCACACCCTTGATGCGGAAGTATTGTGAGATATGTGTGGCAAGATCTGGACCGTTGGGATATGTGATCCCAAATTTCTTCAAATATACCCGCGCATCCGGTTCCGTGTCCACATAGTCCACGCCGATGAAGATCACCTCTCCCGTCGGTCCGTATTCTTCCCACGCCGTTTGCATTTCAGCGGCTTCCTGTTCGCAAGGCTTGCACCATGACGCCCAGAAGTTAATAACGACGATCTTCCCTCGAAAATCATCAAGGTGGATTTCGCTCCTGCCTTCGAATTGATAGCCGCTGAACAATGGAAGTGTGAAATTATCTATGACATGCCCCGGTTGCACGGTGCCCTGTTGTGCACGGTTGAGTCCCATGGCAACGATCACTAGCAACCCAACCAGTAAAGCCCAGATGATGATCTGCGCCCATAACGGCACGCCCTTGCGTACGGGGGCATCGTTTTGCAATTCAGTCATTAACGCTATTTCCTTTTATTCAATTCTTCTTCCATCTTTTGGATGTATTCATCCTGCTGGACAGGCTTCGCTTCATCCATGCTGGAAACTGCTTCTGATTCAGCCGGCTTTATCCACATCCGAAACCCTCGAAATAGCAGCAGCGCTCCAAATAGAAAAGCTATGACCGGCACTGCGTATGACGCCAATCGATTGGGCGGATCGCTCAGCACGCGCGCGCCGTATTGAGCTACAAAATACTGCTTGATCTCATCTTCGCTTTTTCCCTCTGCCAGCATCTGACGGATCAAGTCGCGCCACTGACGGCAGGCTTCCGTAGGGCAGGCATCCAAAGGTGTACTTTCGCATACAGGACAGTACAACTGCTTGGCAATGCGGTTGACATCATCGTCTGTCGGCTCTTCACCTTGTGCGAGAACGCTGTTTGACTGGCTAAGAAGGACAAGAAGCAGAAGCGAAACAAAGAACGCCATAGGTAATAATTTTTTTGAACTTATCAAACTCATGACAGTGTTCCCATGTGAATTATTCATTACGCATTATTCAGTCTGCCGCGCTCGCCTGGCGGACTTGTTTGCTTGAACGGACGACTGCCAGTTCAGTATCTTTATCGGGCCACGCCGCGATGATTATGCCAACAATGAAAAGAAAGCTTCCCATCCAAAGCCAGTTCACCAGCGGGTTGACGAATATCTTGAAGGTTGTGCCGACCGGCGAGATCGGTTCCCAATTGATCAACAAAACGTATACTTCATCCTTCAACGACGCCAGTTGACCGGGAATCGTCATATTCTGTTGGGAGTCGAAGTAAAAATCCTTGCGTGGTTTCAGATTACCGAGGTACGCCCCGTCTTCGCCGTAAATCTCCACAACGGCGCGTGTGTAATTGACACCGCTGGGATTATCGTCCCAGGATGCAACTTCCTTATATTTGATCGTGTAACCTGAGATATTGATGGAGTCCCCAACAGCAATTGTCCCTTGTGTTTCCACCTGGAACATCTCGATGCCGACGATGCCGATCGCCATCAGCATCATGCTCAAATGGATGATGTATCCGCCATAACGGCGGCGGTTGCGTCCTGTCAAATTCCAAAAGGCGGCAAAGAAATTCTCGCCCTGACTCCTCTGCCGTGCATGAGCGCCGCGCCAATATTCATAAATAGTTACAAGGATGACAAGCGCGATAAGGAAAAAGCTGATCAGAGCGATGATCTTTTGTGTGTAAGTCGCGTAAATCACGGAAGTGATAATGACCGCGCCGACGGTTGGCTTCCAGATCGCGCGTCCGAGAGTCTTGACCGTGGAATGTCCCCATGCGGAGAGCGGGGCGATTCCCATCAACAACATGAGGGATGCCCAAAGCGGACCGGTGGCACGCTCGTAAAACGGCGGACCCACAGTCACTTTTTGACCGGTGAACAATTCAGAAATCAGGGGGTATATGACACCCCAGAAACAAACTACAAGAATGCCGATGAAAAGCAAGTTGTTGAGCAGGAATAGTGCTTCGCGAGAGAGCAGGGATGTCATCTTTGTTTCTGATTTCAACGAATCCCAGCGATGGATGATTAGCGCGATTGAGGTGATGAGCGTAAACCCAATAAATACAAAGAACAATGGTCCGATGGCGCTTTCAGCAAACGCGTGCACGGATGAAAGTACGCCTGAGCGGGTCAGGAATGTACCGAAGATAACTAGGTCATAGGTTAGAACAATGAGGATCATATTCCATTGTTTCAGCATACCGCGTTTTTCCTGGATCATAACCGAATGGAGAAACGCTGTTCCTGTCAGCCACGGCATGAACGCCGCGATCTCGACCGGGTCCCAGCCCCAGTATCCGCCCCAGCCAAGCACGTCATATGCCCAGCGTCCGCCAAGGACGAGACCTGCTGAGAGGAAGAGCCATGCCCACAACGTCCAGCGGCGGGTGAGGCGGATCCAGCGGTCATCTGTGCGGCCGGTGATCAACGCCGCCATGGCGAATGCAAACGGTATGACAAATGAAACAAAGCCAAGATAAAGCATCGGAGGATGGATGACCATGCCGGGATGGCGAAGCAGCGGGTTAAGTCCGCGTCCGTCTGCCGGAGTGAAGAGAATGCTATCCGCTGGTTGAAAGGTGTAGGGATTGATCCCCTCAAAGGTTTGATAAAGTTGGCGAAATGGATTCTCGAAGACCACGTTCATCCCCAAAAAGAACGCAAGCGTGATGCCCGCCACCGCGATCACCCAGGGCAGGAACTCGCGGTCGCGGTCCCATTTTTTGAACGTTACGAGGGATGTGAACGCAGACATAAGCCACGACCAAAACAACAACGAGCCAGCCTGCCCGCCCCACCATGCAGTCACTTTCAGGTAGGTGGGCATTGAGAGGCTGGTCACTTCATATACGAATTGCACTTCATAATGATCATTCACCAATAAATAAATAAGGATACCTGCCGTCAAGGTAAGCAGGGGCCAGGTGAGAAGCATGGCACGGCGAGCGCTTTCCACCATGTTCGGTAATTTTTTAAGCTCGCCGTATATCGCGGCAAAGACACTGTATAGCGCGGTCAAAAAGGAAACGACTAAAACGCCATAACCAAAGTCTGCGATCATAAATTCTCCTTCAAATAAAACCCTAAAGATCTCTACGACCTTTAGGGTTTGTCCAGCTATTTATTGGCAGCCTGTTCAGGCACTGCCTCTTCGTATTTGGTAGGGCATTTGAGCAGCAGTTCGTCGGCAAAGAAGACGCCATCTTCACCGAGTTTGCCGGTCACAATTGCCTGCGCTTCGTGGCGAAGCAGATCCGGCATCGGACCGATATATTGGATCTTGACGCGTGAACGTGTCGGGTCAATGACTGCCTGATGCAATGCCACGGCCAGACCACCTTCATCTTCGATCAGTGCCTGGTCAGCGGGGACGTGCGCGATCTCAAATGTGAGCGTCAGCGTCTGCGCATCGTACTGGATCGAATCGCCGATCACTGCACCGGAGAGGCGCACGTTCCGATCCGCGATGCTGGCGCCTTTTTCGTTGAGTTCATCGATGGTCAGAAAGTATTCCGATGTCGCAGCAGTAGACGACCAGATCAAAAATACCACTGCGCCTAGGATGAGAAAGCCGCCGATAACGAATTTGTTGATTTTCAAAATTTCCTCCAATGCCCACAGGCATAAATATCTATTGGGTTGTTCGTTGTAATTTTCACACGTAGAGATTAATGGACAGTGAGAAGCGGTTGCGATAAAAGTCACATAATACCCCCGAATTTGTCATAATTGTAGGAAGACCGCCAATTCTAAATGGATTCGGCGGTCTGGTTAATCAATCCTCGTCCTCTTCTTTCCTGACTTTAAAGATAGTGTCGATTTGTTCGAGAATGTCAGGGGTGATTCTTGGAGCAACTTCTATTGCTTTCATATTCTCTTTCACCTGCTCCACACGACTTGCTCCGGTGATGACAGTGCTGACGTAGGGATTCTTCAAACACCATGCCAGTGACAATTGTGAGAGTGTACAGTTCAAATCCCTGGCGATGATTTCCAATGCCTGTACTTTCGCGAGTTTATCTTTATCCGTCACAGTTTCAACCAGCCAGGAGTTCTGTTTCATGCCGGCACGGCTATCCTTCGGGATTCCTTTATTGTATTTTCCGCTCAACAATCCCGACGCCAATGGACTCCATGTTGTGGAGCCATATCCATAATCCTTATAAAAGCGCTCATATTCACCCGAAAAACGCTTCCGCTCGAACAAATTATATACTGGCTGTTCCATTACCGGCTTATGCAGATGATGTTTCTCGGCAATGTGGATCGCTTCAACGATCTCAGCTGCTTCCCATTCTGACGTGCCCCAATAAAACGCCTTCCCATGTTCGATAATATTGTGCATTGCCCACACTGTCTCTTCGATCGGAGTGGTTTTATCCGCACGATGACAGAAGATCAGATCAACATACTCGAGTTGAAGGCGCTGTAACGAACCGTTGATGCCCTCGATCAGACGCTTGCGGTTAAGAGTGTTTCTTTCATTAATTCCTTTGTTCAAACCCCAATAAAATTTAGTGGATACAAGATAGCTGCCCCGTCGCCATTTCAATTTCTTAAGTGCCGCACCCATTACTTCCTCGGATTTTCCATTCGCATACACTTCTGCATTATCAAAGAAATTCACGCCCGCATCGTATGCCGCCGCCATCATATCAACCGCTAGTTTTATGCCTGCCTGGTTGTGAAATGTGACCCAGGAGCCAAACGATAACTCGCTGACTCGTATGCCTGCTCTTCCTAAATGTCGATATTCCATCTACTGCCTCCATTGTTATATGTTGAAACCATTATAATCGTCTCATGCGTCGAAGACTGCTTATTCTCCTTTCCCTTTTGACTGCTTGCGCCCCGCAGCAGGCAGTATCCACGCCCCGGCTTGCGGACATCCTCCCATACCCGACTTCCACCTCCCAGGCTGCGCCTCAATTGACTCCCGAAGGTTTGGTCCCACTTAAGACGCCATTGCCTTCTTCCACGCCGTTTACCTACTCAGTAAAGTCTGGTGACACAATCAGTGGGATTGCCCTCCAATTCGGCGTATCCATCGATGAACTGATCGCGGCAAACCCCGAGATCTCACCGAGCGCAATGTCCATCGGGACGGTCCTCAAGATACCCAGTAATCCCGATAATCCCTCAGGCGAGTCCACGCCCACGCCCGCGCCCTTTACCATCCGGCAGATCGAATGTTATCCCACATCGAACAATGGGATGTGGTGCTTCGTACTTGTTAACAATGACTTTCCGGACTTCATCGAAAATGTCAGCGCGCAGGTGACATTGGTTGATTCCGATGAAACATTCATCGCATCACAAACTGCTTTATTGCCGTTGAACGTCCTGCCGCCAAACACCTCTCTACCTCTTGCAGTCTATTTCGCTCCGCAGATTCCCGTAGACGCAAAGCCTCAGGTGCAAATATTGACAGCCATTCGTCTGTTGCCAAATGATACGAGATACCTGCCTGCCGCGGTTAACAATACTCTCGTGCAAATTAATGAAGATGGT
This sequence comes from Anaerolineae bacterium, assembly GCA_003484265.1. Lineage (GTDB taxonomy): Bacteria > Chloroflexota > Anaerolineae > Anaerolineales > Villigracilaceae > Defluviilinea. The sequence goes on along the minus strand of DNDO01000107.1, from coordinate 27,478 downwards.
CATTTCGCACAAATTAGCGGCGATGTTTTGCTCCCTGCTGGATCGATTGCCGCGGCACAAATCTGGGTGGCGGCTGTGGCTTATGACGAAAGCGGACGCGTGGTCGGAGTCAAACGTTGGGAGGGTGGCGGAGTCCAGCCTGGGGGGAGTCTAAGTTTCGAGATGACCGTAGCAAGCCTCGGCGGAAGGCTGACGCGGGTTGAGTTTGCAGTCGAGGCGCGCCCGTAATTTTCACCGCGATGGCTAAGAAAGATTCTTGGCGTACTTTGTACACTCGTGGAGTAAATTTTCTTACTTCCCATCTAACCACATGTATCTCTCGATTGGAATGTCAATCGGTGTCAACACATATCCCTGAACATAGGGCTTGACCAACTCATACGATAAATAATGGATCGTGAACAATGCAGCGGCATCCTCGACGATGATTTGCTCTGCTTGCTGATACATTTCGATACGTTTTGTGACAGATTGTTCGATGCGCGCGGATTCGAGCAATGCATCAAGTTCGGGATTGGAGTATCCGCCGTTGTTTTGGTTCGATCCGCTATGGAATAAGACATCAGCGAAATTTTCAGGGTCAGGGTAATCAGCACACCACCCGCCGGTGAATAATTGACCATGCTTGTTCGCGTAGATCTGGTCGTAGAAGAAATTTGGCTCAAGGTTTTCAACCGTGATTGTGACGCCGAGATTTTTCTTCCACATATCCGCCAACGCAGCTACATCTGAGCTGACGTAACTCCCGACGCCTCCGTTTGTAAAGACGATGGGCGGAAGATTATCTCCATACATCGATTGTTTCAATAACCGGCGCGCCTGTTCTGGATCATAAGGTAAGCCCTGCAACGCGATGTTGAAGCCCGGCAAGCCCGGCGGATATATTCCCTGTGCGGGCAATGCCCGGCCGTTCAACACAACATCAATATACTGCTGGCGATTGAACGACATCGAAAACGCCTTGCGGACATTGGCATCGTCGAAAGGCGGTTGTGTCGAATCGAAGACAACGTAGCCCGTGCAAAGCGAGACGCCTGTGCGCAGTTCATTATGAAGGGGTTCAGTAGGGTCGGTGAATCTCTCGACAGAATAAACGCCCGAGATATCAACGTCACCTGTTTCATACAATCGCTGACTGTTGCCTGTATATAGATTTACAACGATATATGGAATGGACGGCGTGCCGAGATAAAAGTCCTGATTTGCTTCATATACAATGCGCTCGAATGTAGACCATTCGATCATGCGGAATGGTCCAGTCCCATTCGGTTGACGGTACCACTCATCACTGCCTTCCACGTTTTCCTTGTCCAAAACAAAAGCTGTGGGGTAGGTTAATTTCAATAAGAAATACGGCTTTGGTGCGTCAATTGTGATTTGCAAGGTAAGTTCGTCAATTGCTTCGATTCCTTCGATATGGTCCGCATTGCCATTTGAATATTCATGGATGCCGGTGATGTCGCCGAGATAGGTCAATGCCGTTTCCGACTTGAGCCCGGGGCTGGCGGCGCGTTCGAATGAATATACAAAATCCTGCGCGGTTACAGCTCGTCCGTCATGGAATTTAGCATTTTCGCGCAAGTGGAATATATAGGTCAAGCCGTCGCCGCTAATCTCCCAACTTTCAGCGAGATCGGGAGTCAGATTTAATTGCGGGTCGAACGAGACAAGTCCGCTGAATACGCGTTTGTCGCCCGATCCGAAGGTCGTGTGCGGATCATACTGGCGCGGATTGGTGGACTCGCCACCTTCCAACACCAGAGCCTGATTCAGCGGAATTTCACTTTGCCACGCTGACGCAGGTTTTGGCGCGGCAAGAGTGAATGTGAATATCACGATGAAAAAGACAGCAATGACGGAAGAAAGCTTCTTGAATCCAAACTTACGCATCTTTCCCTCCTTTGCGATTGTCCCGGCGGACGAAGATTCCAAGAATAAAGACGCCAATCAGAAGAAGGAAAAGACAACAGAATCCAAGCAGGGTAAGCGTCAATGTTAGCGGAGGTCCGCCGGATGTGGACGTAATTTCGTCCCCTGATGATGACGTTGGAATGGGTGTCGGCGTCCCCACCTGATTCATTAACGGGGCGCCAGATATAGGAATAATTGTCGGTACGTACGTTGGCGTTGGCTGTGCAGTTGCATTAGCAGATTTAGACCGCGGCTGTGCGCCGATGCTGCTCCGCCATGCGTCTTCCAAACCTTCGACATTAAACCCGTAAGCCTGTCGCAGTGACTCGTCTATCGACCTCCCATCACGCAGGGATAATAGGAGTGAATTCATCTTATCCTGACCATGGGTTTCGATCAGATATTTCACAATGCTGAAGGACTGACTGTAAGAAAGATATGCCTTGCTCGAAACCTCAGAAAAGCCCGCGCTCAAGGAACGGACTGAGAGCAAGGTATTATCGCTAATGGCATTGTCCAGTTGTTGTTGAGATGAAGAGTCGAGTTCGCCTTCGCTATAAACGGCGAGACCTTCGTTCAACCAGGTCGGAACGCCGCCAAGGCACGAGAAGGTGAGATGCCCCACGAGAACATGTGTCAGCTCATGAACGATGGCATCACGTCCCCAATCCAGTTCATTTTGTGAGATTCCGAGAATAACGATATCGTGATCGGGAAATGCCTGACCACCCGTCCATGAGGGTTCGTAGAGGATGGCATCTTTCATATCGTTTGTGTTTGCATAAATATACATGTCGATCGGAGACTCGGCTGTGAGGCCTGATTTTGTCTTGTTTATTTCAAGTCCGTTTGTAGCGGTGGTGAGCAGATCATTCGCAAATTTCTGATCGCCCGAATACCAATGCAGGTTGAGTTTGTCCGTCGATGTGGTTTTCCAATTGTGCGTTGAGTCAAGCCATATGATGGACTGCTGGTTTGATACTGATTCCCGGCCGGATCCATCAATATATCGCCAGCGCCACCAGATCGTTGCGCCGGGCGGGAGCGACCCGCTCTGACGCATTTCCCATGTCCATTCGGCGTTCACGGATGTGCCGGGGTTGAATTGGGGAAACGCCTTGGCAATGACTTCGCCGCATGTTAATTGGTCCGTTCCGTATTCCAGAACGATAGACGTGATGTTTTCTGTCGAATTTATTTTTGTACTAAACGTGATCGAGATGGGGAAGTTGATGATCGCCTGGTCCTTGATTATTTCCTTTTGATGTGAGGCAAATGCTGGTTGAGCTGCGAACAGGCTGAGGTAGAGAATGAGCGTGATCAGAATCAGGGCTTTGTATATGGGTTTTATCTTGTCCATTTTATATAAAATCGTCATGATAAATGGTCACCTTCCAGTCACTTTTCAAAAATGATATCCTTGTTTGACGCTTGTATACCTTGCAAGTATAATCCTTCCACAACTCCCATCAAAAGGGAGTTTATTGAGGATGTCATGGCTCTCCGCGGAAATTTAAGAGACTTTACGATCACACAATTGCTAAATCTCATCAATCTTGCTCACAAGACCGGCACTCTGGTTGTGGATGGTCCAAGTGAGCAAGCTTATATTTCATTCCGTGATGGGAAGCTTGCTTATGCGCGCGTGGGGCAGGAGGACGGGTCGCTTGCGACCGTGCTGCATAAGGCAAATCGCTTAACCGTAAATCAATATCGCGCTATCGTCGAGCGGGCTGGGAATATATCCGATAAGGAGCTTGGTTTGCTTCTGATCAACGCCGGGTATCTTACGCAGGAGGATATCCTTTCCAATCTTCAGGGATATTTTACAGAAGTGGTGCGCCGACTTTTTACATGGGTGGAAGGTTTTTTTCGATTTGAGGCAGAAATGATGCCGCCAGCCGACCGGATAAACGTGCGGCTTGACCTTGAAAATATCATCATCGAAGGCTCGCGTCAGTTGCGCGAATGGGAGCAGTTGTCAGATGAAATTCCCAGCCTTGAAATGGCATTGAAGTTCACAGACCGTCCGCTTAAAAATGTGAACCTGAGCGTGGAGGAGTGGCGCGTGGTCTCATTCATCAATCCCAAGAATACGATGAAACAGATCGGCCAGACGAATAAGATGAATGATCTTGAGATCCGAAGGATCGTGTATGGATTGTTGCAGGCGGGTTTGGTGGAGATGATTCGCCCCGAGGGTGTGGTTGTTCAGCAAAGCCCGAAGATGTTCCCAACACAGGATAAAGAGGAGCAGAAGTCATTGGTGAATAAATTAATTGGGCGTATCAAAACGCTTTAGGACTTTGGTGAAGGAATAGAAATTATGCAAACAGTGAAGATGGTTGTAACAGGTCCGTTTAGCGCCGGTAAAACCGAGTTTATTCAATCTGTAAGCGAGATCGATGTTGTATCGACAGAGCGCAAGATTTCCAATGCGGCGGAGAAATCTGTAAAGGAAGCTACAACAGTTGCCATGGATTTCGGTCGTATCACGGTGGATGAGGATCTTGTTCTTTACCTTTTTGGAACCCCTGGTCAGAAACGGTTTGATTTCATGTGGGAAATCCTCTCAGAAGGCATGCTGGGTTTTATTGTCATGGTTGATAGTACACGACCTGAAACTTTCCGCGAGGCGCGCTCGATTCTTGAAACTTTTCGAGCATACGCTCCGACGCCCTATGTAGTTGCGGCGAACAAACAGGATATGGAAGACGCCTGGGATATGGAAGACATGCGTCACGCCCTCCGCCTTGAAAGCAAAGTCAAATTCCTTCCCTGTGTAGCCACCGACAAGGACACGGTCAAATCCGTTCTCCTTGGATTGTTGAACAACATACTTGCTGAGATGGAGTCGGGAAAGTAGGGGACCCGATCGGCAGAAACACGTGTCGTCAATAACCACTGATCAAGGTATCGTACATTACGAAGTGTATGGCCGCGGAAAACCCGTCATACTGTTGCATGGCTGGCTCGGTTCATGGGGCTTGTGGCAGGAAACGATGAGTTATCTGGGCAAGTATTATCGCACCTATGCACTGGACTTTTGGGGCTTTGGGGAATCAGGAAAAAAACGAGAAACCTACGCAGTACAGGATTTTGTAAGTCTTGTCGATCAATTCATGGAACAATTGGGTATTGTACATGCGCCGCTTGTTGGTCACAGCATGGGTGGAACAGTTAGCCTTTCGGTCGCAATCCGCTATCCTGAACGCGTAAGTAAAGTGGTCGTGGTTGGATCTCCGATCGTTGGTTCTTCATTGGCATTTCCCCTTAAGCTTGCGGGGATGCGTCCGATTGCGTTCATGTTGTTCAACATGATGAGCGTATTTCGTTTTGGCGTTCGGGTTGCGTCTCCATTTATTTGCCGTGACGAACGATTTGCAGATATGATGGACCGCGACCTTTCACGGACGACTGTCGAATCTTTCCTGCGTTCGATTGCCTCCCTCCGAAGGACAGATCTTCGTCCAAAACTTGATCAAATTAATATCCCTGCCATGGGCATTTACGGCGACCGCGACATTATTGTCCATCCCAAGCAATGGCAGCCCATGCAAAGCGGGATTCCCAAGTCACATATCGAAAGATTTCCGCTGGCTGGTCATTTTGTCATGCTTGAAGAACCGCAATCGTTTTCAGAAAAATTAAAAGCCTTCCTCGATCAGGATGACCCTCCTCAACAGATAGCACCTCAACCCCATGGTTCTCCGCTGGATCAAACAACATCCGTAACGCTGGCTTCATGAGCGCATCAAAAACATTTTTCTACCCCAATCGGATGGGAAGGATCGTTCTCTTTTCCATGGAAGAGGTGATGGGAAGAAACGGCGTCCATGCTGTTCTTAAACTGGCGTCGCTTCCATCCCTAATAGATCAATACCCCCCTGATGACCGGGAACGTGTATTCCCATTTTCCACGCTGAGCAACATGACCGATATGTTGGAACAGATTTACGGCCCGCATGGCGGGCGAGGACTCTCCCTGCGTATCGGGCGCGCCTGTTTCAAAAATGGCGTCCGCCAATATGGAACCCAAATGGGGCTCACCGAGATGGCGTTCCGCCTCCTTCCGCTCCCGGCAAAAGTCAACGCAGGCGCGAGAGCGTTTGCCGAGCTTTTCAATACTTTTACCGATCAAAAGGTTCGTGTGGAGAATGAGAACGGCAAAATATTCTGGCACATTGAACGTTGTCCTTTGTGCTGGGAACGCCGCGCGCCGGAACCGGTTTGCCATCTGGCCGTTGGATTGTTGCAAGAAGCGCTCTATTGGTTGAGTGGGGGGAAAGTGTTCAATGTGGAAGAAGTAACCTGTATCGCAGCTGGGGATGAAACCTGCACAATTGCCATCGACCACTCTCCCATTTTTTAGCAGATGACCCAACAATTTTGTAGATGATGTATTACAAGGCGTGTTGTCCCTGATTTCTTAATTATGTGGAATAATTACAATCGAGATGTATAAGATTATTCTTCAAGCTCCGAAATTAATTTCACCGTTTAACGAACCCGCACGTGACCTGAGGATACAGAACCATCCTCTATGGCTTCATCAACGGAATGTGCTTGCCCCATATACGACCCGCGAAAAAGAATTGGACACCAAAGAGAGATTCCCTGCTGACAGGGAAGAGATGATCGTCTATCGCGACAACCTTTTCTTCGACGAGGAATATATCCGCAACTTTATTTCTGCCGCTCGGAAGAAAAAACGAGCTGTCAGGGCGGCATTCTCTTCCGAAGACCCTGCCTTCAAAGAGCATGCTTTACCCTTATCTACATCATATACTCTTGCAGGCGACTTGTATCTGGCTGACCTGTGGTATTACCCGAAGGGTCCCGTTGCCGATGTCGAACCTATGGTGATCGATCTCGAGCCTCGAGAACTGGGATACTACCACGTGCCGACCTACATGGCAGATCAGACCGGAGATTTGACCTTTCAGGTACCATTGCGCTCGCTGTTGGCAATCGACTCGTGGGTTCATATTTTTATAGCCGATGTTGTGTATGGTTTATTTTCGCGCGGTGCCCGCTTCGAAAAACGTCTTAATGAAGATCTGGTGTTCAAACTCAAGATTTTTTGGAAGGCGTTATATGAAGGACGACAGATCCTTGAGAGCTCAGAACTTGTAAAGATTGGAAGCAACTGCATCATCGATCCTCATGCCATCATTCATGGACCAACGACGATTGGGGATAACGTGACCATCAATGCCGGCGCTGTAATAGAAAATTGCATTATCGGGAATAACGTCAATATTTCCCAGGATGTTCAACTGATGCTATCAGTTGTCGGCGACGGAGCCTTCCTGCCATTCCGTGCATCTTTGTTCATGACCACCGTCATGGAAAACAGCATGATCGCACAAAACACCTGCCTGCAAATGTGCGTTGTAGGGCGCAACACCTTTATTGGAGCGGGCTCAACCTTCACGGATTACAACCTCGTCCCGGCACCGATTCGCGCTCTCGACGGTAACGGTAAATTAAGTATTTCGAACCGCCCAGTGATCGGAAGCGCTGTCGGACACAACTGCCGCATTGGCTCGGGCATGATCGTGTATCCTGCACGCACTATAGAATCAGATGTTGTGCTGGCGGCTTCTCATGAACGGCGAGTGATTGACAAGAACGTCGGATACGAAGACAGCGATCATCACATGTTTAAATATTCAGTCTTGCACAAGAGGTTGTATGAGCCCAAGGGCAAAGAATCACAACAACTGGAATCATGGTAATTTGTGGATACGTTTGCATTTATCATCCATCCCATCGATCCGAAACGGGATGTCAGCCGGAGGTTTCCTTTATTGGGGCGTGTGCTAAACGAGAAGCAGATCAACTTCTTCTCCACGTTCTTTCCACCGGTATATATTTCAGAGATCGAAGGGATTCGCTCGGAGGCAACAGGAAAAGAAGTTAAAGGCTGGTTCATTGCCTGCCCTTATACGCCAACGCGAATGATGGAGTTGCCGGAGCAGTCGGTTTATCGTAAGATTATCCAAACCGGACGGCTCGCAGAAAAACTTGGCGCACAAATGCTTGGGTTGGGAGCTTTCACATCTGTAGTCGGTGACGCAGGCATTACTATTGCGAAGTCGCTAGATGTTCCGGTGACCACCGGAGATTCTTATACTGTCATCGTTGCCTTGGAAGCGATACGGGAAGCAGCGTGTCTTATGGATATTCCGCTTCAAAGCGCAAGCGCCGCCGTGGTCGGCGCAACGGGCACGATCGGGCAGGTCTGTGCTGATATGCTGGCAGATGATGTGGAGCGGTTGTATCTGATCGGACGCAGGCAGGATAAGCTTGAAGAGTTGAGAGACAGGCTCAAGGTCCATGCCAGAGCCGAGTTGATCGTCAGCACGAAGATGGACATTCTGGCGGAGGCGCAGTTGATTCTGACGGTAACGAGCGCCGTCCACGATGTTATCCGCCCGGAATTTCTGCAGCCTGGAAGTGTGGTTTGTGACGTTGCCCGCCCTCGTGATGTTTCTGCAATGGTGGCGGCTTCCAGAGATGATATATTAGTGATTGACGGCGGAATGGTTGACGTACCAGGACCCGTTGATTTCCATTTTAACTTTGGGTTTCCGCCGGGCAAGGTTTACGCCTGCATGGCAGAGACCATTGCTCTGGCGCTCGAAGGACGTTTTGAGGATTACACGCTTGGAAAACACATTACGAGAGAGCGTGTCGAAGAGATTGGTTCGATTGCAAAGACTCATGGATTTCGTCTGAGTGGCTTCCGTTCATTCGAGCGGGAAGTCACTCCCCGGCAAATTGAAGAAGTTCGGCGTAACGCAAAAAAGGCAAAACCGGTGCATGCATTGCACATGTAATATCGGAGGTTGTTTATGGGAAAATCGCGATTGTTAGTGGTTGAAGACGACATAGATATCGGCAACATGCTGAAGATCTATTTCAGCGGCATGGATTTCGATGTCGATGTCGCCGTGCGGGGTTCGGATGCGTTGGAGAAGACCAAGCAAGTACTACCTCATTTGATCGTGCTGGATATTATGTTGCCTGACATTGATGGTTATGAGGTGTGCCGCAACCTGCGAACAAATATGCGAACTAGCCATATCCCAGTGATCTTCCTTACTCAAAAGGATGAGCGCAGTGACAAACTACAGGGATTGGAGTTGGGCGCAGACGATTACATTACCAAACCTTTTGATATCGAGGAACTAAAGTTGCGCGTGCAGGGCGCGATCAGACGGGCTGAACGCGAAAGCTTAACAGACCCGCGCTCCGGTCTTCCAGCAGGCCGCCTGATCGAGGAGCAACTGCGTCGCATCATACGTGAAAAAGACTGGGCTCTGATCGACGCGCGGGTTAATCACTTTGAACCTTTCAAGGACGTGTATGGATTTGTGGCAGGCGACGACGTCCTCCGTTTTACCGCAATGATGATCGGTGAAGTGGTTGATGAGCTCGGCACAACGTCCGATTTTATCGGACATGCAGGCGGGGACAACTATATTATTATCACAAAGGCTGACAAGGCTGCCGCTGTCACAAATCGCATCAGGGAACGATTCAACGAAGAGGTGCTGACGCACTATAACTTCATGGATCGCCAGCAAGGGTTTGTGCAGGCTCCTACCTCCGACGGCACATCTACCAAAGTGTCATTTATGACAATGTCCACTGGTGTGGTATCGCCCGATCAACATTCATTTGCCGATATACGTGAGATCACAGAACTTGCGGCTGAAGCCCGACGGCTGGATTCCCTCTCAACTGGCAACGCGGAATAATAACCGAGGATGTTTGCCGGACAGGGAATCGGTCTTTTATTGATATTGCTGGCGCTGGCATTCCTTGTGCCTGTGCTGGCGATTGTTGCGTTTCGCAGGTCTTCCGGTAAAACTCGTTCAGCTCGCCGCGCGACAATATCACAACTCCCTCCCGATACAACAAATTCAAATGAAGGAATTTTGCTCGTCCAGTCCGGCGGACGGGTTGAATATATTAATGACCTGGCGCGTGAATGGTTTGGTCTACGCCCTGATGAACAGCCTGATCTAGAGCGATTAATTCGCCGCGCCCGTCCTGCCGAAGAGTTCCTTAATCTTTGTGCCACACCTGGTCATAAACGCCTTTCGATAGACAATAAACTTGTGGAAGCAACTTCCTACCGCGTGCCGGCTCCGAATGCACAGATCCTTGTTGCCATTAAAACAGTTGAGTTCTCGAAGAACATCACTGAGTCCGGTGACGGATTATCGATCCTGCGGTTGGTGTCTGACTTTGGCAGGGAAGTGTCTGCCAGCCTCGATCTAACCGAAGTGATTCATACCGTTCTTTTGAATGTTTCGCAATTGGTCTCATCTGACATGTTGGAGATCAAGACTTGGGACGCATCCTCGAAAAAACTTTTACCGTTTACTTTGGACGCTTCCGGCGGCGGGGCGATCCAAACTGCATCCCGGTCACAGTTTGGTGACTTCACTGAACACCTTGTCTCCCATAGAAAACCCATATTGATTGCTGATGTCGGCGCACCTCCGCAGTCTATGCCCTCATTGAATGGGAATTCTCCGGCGCGTTCATACCTGGGACTGCCGTTGCTTGCAGGGGATAACTTTGTCGGCACGCTTGAACTTGGTCACCTCGCGCCCGGCATCCTTGACCAGCAGGATCTGGATCTCATTCAACTGGTCACACCCCAGATCGCCTACAGCCTTCGAAATGCCGCGAACTTCTCGGCAGAACAAAAACGCGTATCTGAACTAACCGGGCTTGCCAATTTAGTTGATGCGTTGGCAGTTTCGCATGATTACTCCAATCTTATCAAAAGATTGATCGACAGCGTATCACCATTGTTCCCTGTTGATATCCTAGGCTTTCTATTATTTGATGAAGGCAAAAGGACACTTGAAGCGCAATCTCCCTTTTTAGGTTTACCGCCCCATATCGTTGATATTTATCGTGCCTCAATCCCGGTCAATAGTTCAGCCGAGAAGATAATTCACGAAAAAACCTTAATCTCCACACGGAACGCCGCTGGTGATCAAGCGTGGCGAGACTTGGGTTTACAAACTCTCGCACAAGCCGCAAGTTTGCGAGAATCAGTCTTGGCTCCTATGATCTCTGGGGATCAATTCGTCGGTTATTTCCAAGTGTCTAACCATAAACAAATGCCGGCCGAATTTTCGGATGCCGACATACGGTTAATCGAAACGGTTGCGCGACAAGCCGCTGGCATTATTGAGAACTCATTTGATATGGAGCAGACCCGACAGCGGGCACTGCGGTCGGATGCCCTGCGTCGTATTTCCAGTTTGGCGGCTTCCACGGCAACCATTGATGAGATCCTGCGGTTTTCGATCCAGGAACTTGCCCGTCTTTTTCAAGGTGATCTTGCCGCAATCTTCCTGCGTGATGAACAGACGGGCGATCTTCGTCTGCATGAAAATTCTGTATTTGGGGCTGATGCAGAAACCATAACTGCCCTTGGTCGGTTGCACATGGATGCATCGCAAACCAGAAATACGGTTGCCGGAAGTCAAAATCCGTTTCTATCAGGCCGCCTAAGTTCAGACAGACGCGTCCTGCCTGGTTATCGTCCTCTCGCTACGACACTCGAGGCTGAATCCGCGGTTGTAGTTCCGCTGATCGTTAGAGACCGAAGTCTCGGCGAACTTATGCTTGCCAGCCGGAAAGCCGAGTCTTTCAACCACTACGATTTACAGATCATCGCAACTGCCGCCGGTCAATTGGCGTCTGCTATTGATGACGCATCCCGGTCCAAGCTGACAGATGAGAGCCTTCATAGACGTCTCGAACAACTTACATCCATCACACGTATTAGTCGTGAACTCAACTCAATTACAGACTTGCGGACTTTGCTGGAGGTTGTCCATGCGGAGAGTCTGCGTACAACCCGCGCAGAATGCGGGACGATTCTTCTGTTCGATGAAAACGCTTCCACCGACCCGGTGCCTGTTTCACTTTCAATCGGCTGTCAACTCCCCGATACCTTATCTGCGTTTGAACAAGAGGCGCTCAAGACCGGCAACGCGCAATACGTTGTAGACATTACAGAGACAGAACATTTACCGCCACACGATGGGGTTCGTTCTCTCATGGTAGTTCCCATCATTGACCGAGGGAAAACAGTCGGCCTTATTCACTTACATTCTGAACAAGCAGATTATTTCGACGATACATCCCTCGATGTTTTGCAGACTTTTGCGTCCCAGGTATCTGTCGCCATTGGCAATATACGTCGTTATCAGGAGCAATTCCAGCAATCCGAGCTGCTTCGACGCCGAGCCGATATTCTTTCACGGTTATCAGATGCAAGCCTTGTTGTTGATTTTGAAAAACCAATTGAGCAATCGCTGCGTGCCATTGCACAAAACATCAGCGATTCCACAAACTTCAAGGCAGTCCTCGTTAGTATATTGGAAACAGACAGCGGGATGCTGCGGAGAGTAACCGGTGTTGGGTTCCCGCAGGATACTTTGAGTGAGTTGTTAGCCCGCAAGCAACCCTTTGCAAGTCTTCAGCAAATCCTGAAATCGGAATTTCGTATCAGCCGTTCCTACTTTATCCCTGTTGATCGGTCACCCATTATCCCTGCAGATGTTCACATGGTGACATTGGATACAGAAAATCGGACGCAAAGTATGCCCAATTCTTGGGACCCGGACGATACGCTTGTAACCGTGCTTGAAGATAATCACGGACAACCACTCGGCCTCATCAGTGTGGATTCTCCTCGCAATGGGTTGCGACCTGACCTTGCAACCATTGAAGCGCTAGAAATATTTGCCACACAGGCAACACTCGCAATTACTGGAAGTTTCCGCCTTACAGAATTACGTGAACAAGTTGACTCGCTTTCAGCGGGCATTGAGAGACAACAAAGACTGCTTGCTGTCACACAGAACGACTTGCCGATACTGCTCAGAAAGGATCTCGACCAAACCATTGCAATCCAAAATCTGGATCATCGTTCGCAAAGAGTTCGCGCGGGTCTTGCAATTACTGAATCAGTAAGCCGTCAACTGGATGCATCATCAGCCCTGCAGGCGCTGGCGCGTGAGACGTTGACGCAGCTTGGAATGTCTGTTGCGCTTGTCGCTGAGGTGACGAATGAAGGTCCGCGTTTGACACAGGTATTGGGAAGTGTCCCTCGGGCGACCAACCCTGAAGCGCTGTTTGGGCAGAGGAATCCGCTCAGGACGTGTTTACAGAGCGGCGAAGCCATCCTGATTTCAACCTTGGACGAGAGTCTCGAGTGGCGCGAGACTCCATTGTTGACCGCCCTCAGGGCAAAATCGCTGGTCTGTCTTCCAGTTAAGATCGATGGCCGTACTGTCGCGGCAATGATGGCAATTACACCCGAGTCACTTCCTGCTTTCACAACAGAAGATTTTCAGGTGTATCACCAAATCTCGCGGCAGACGTCTGTTATTCTACAGAATATTTCCCTTCTTAATGAAACACGCCGCCGTTTACAGGAAGTAAACCTTCTGCTTGATTTTAGCCGCCAATTAAGAGGTCTGGACTCGGATCGTATCGTCAGGTCGCTTTTGGAAAGTGCACGCAAAGCCCTCCAGTCGGCACACGCTGGCGTTGTATTGATCTGGGACGAACATACAGGTCAATTATTGCCGAGGGCAGTTTCCGGCTATGCAGATAATGAGGCAATGAAGCGGATTACCTATCGTTCCGGCGGATCGTTGCCGGGTCTAGCGTTTGAAACAAATCGTCCCACGCGGGTGGATGAAGTGCAATTCGCCCGTGATTACACGTTCACTACTGAAGGCCAGCTGTTATATCGCCAGGCAACCGGCGGTCGATTACCGGTATCTAGTTTGTTGATACCGATTCAATCGGGTGAACAAAGGGTCGGTGTTCTTTTGCTAGATAACTTCAACACGCCGGCTGGATTCCGTGAAGAGGATGAAACTCTGCTTCTTTCTCTTGCCCAACAGGTAGGCTTATCTCTTCAAAATGTCCATCTTGTGCAGACGACACAGGAACGCGCCACACAACTGGAGGCATTGACCACTGCTGCAACAAATCTGACTTCCAGCTTGAAAAGCACCGAACTGATCGAGTCGCTTCTTGATCAGCTTAAGCCTGTAATCCCCTATGATACTGCCACTCTGTGGATCCGGGAAAAGGATCGCTTGACAGTCGCAGCTGCACGCGGTTTCCCGGATACCGAACAACGGCTTGGATTAACTGTTGCCGCAGAAGATAGCACGCTGTTCAAAGAAATGCTCCGAATGGGTCGCGGGCTTTCGGTCGGTGACGTTCGGCAGGACCCGCGCTTCCCGACACTGGAAGCTCCGCGCCTAGCTTGGCTCGGTCTTCCGCTCGTTTCAAAAAATGAGGTCATCGGTGTTTTAGCGCTTGAAAAATGGCAGGCGTATTTTTTCACACACGATCATATCCAGGTAGGTACCACATTTGCGAGCCAGGCGGCTGTTGCCGTTGAGAATGCCAGGCTGTTTGAAGATAGCCTCGGGCGTGCATCCGAATTGGATGAACGCTCCCAGCGTTTATCCCTGCTCAACCGCTTTTCATCGTCCCTCGGTGGGTTGCTGGATGAAGACAAGATACTTCAATTTGCCGCGCAGGAATTGCAGGACTCCTTTAATGCTTCCCGCGTCTCGGTCGTGACTTTTGAGCGGGGGAAGGCTGTATGGAAGTTTTCGCATCCCAAATATATAAACAAACTTCCAAAGAGTCTGCCGGATGCCCCCATATTCAAGCGGTTGCAAGAATCTCTGGGTGTATTCTCAACTGATGCGATAAACGCCGAACCGGACCTGACTCCTTTAGGAGATTTTCTAGGTAAGAGTACGAAATCATTGCTCATCCTGCCCTTTGTAAGCAGCTCGAACCTGCAGGCATTGTTGTTTATTCACCAAAACGAATCTACGCAGTTCAGCCTGGCAGAGATCGAGTTGGCAAGAACCTTGACAAACCAGGCTTCGATCGCGCTTGAGAACGCGCGTTTATATCAGTCCACGTTGTCTACGGCAGAAAGATTTGAGATCCTCAACCAGGCAAGTTATCAAGTCAGTGCCAACCTTGACCCCGAACAGATTTACGTTGCGGTGCATGAAGCGGCAAAGAAATTGATGCCTGTAGAATCGTTCGTGATCAGCATTCTGGATGAAGAGACTGATGAAATCGAAGGCGTATATCTTGTGGATGACGATGTGCGGGCACCGATTACTCGTATCCCGCGCAACGAGGGACTGAGCGGGCAGGTAATATCCTCTGGTCAAACACTTTTGGTGCATGGCTCATCCACTGTGGATGCGATGGGCGGCGTTACGTATGGAAAAGAGGAAGCACCACAGTCTATTTTGGCTGTGCCAATGCTTCTTGGGGGCAGGTCGATTGGCATGCTTTCCGTACAAAGTTATCAAATGAACGTCTATACGGAAGGCGATATTCAGGTGTTGAGCACCCTGGCGAACCAGGCGATTGTGGCGATCCAGAACGGACGCCTCTTCAACGAGACACAACGCCTGGCGCAGGAACTTGAACAGCGCGTGATCGAACGTACAGCCCAACTTCAACAGGAACAACAAAATACGGAAACCCTTCTGCGCATTCTTACGGAAGTTTCCTCAAGCCTTGACCTCGACCGAGCGTTGAATCGTACGCTCGCGTTGCTCAACGACGCGATCGGCGCGGAGCAGGGAACGATCATGTTACGAGGCGCGGACGACAATATGCTGCATTATCGAGCTGGTTATGGTTATCTTTCCGATAAGATATCAGGGGAGAGACGCGGCTTTAAACTGAAAATTGGGGAAGGATTGGCAGGATGGGTGGTAGCAAATCGCGAGGCAGTATTGATCAGTGACCTTCTTGAAGATGACCGTTGGGTAACGACTTCATCCTCGTCACGCGAACACCGCAGCGCGATCGTGGTCCCGTTGTTGGTTGCCGAGGATGTCATCGGTGTTCTGATGGTCTTTCACCGAAAGATCGACTTCTTTAGCAGAGAGCGATTGAACATGGTTAAGGCGATAGCTGGGCAGGTTTCGGTTGCAATTAACAATGCTCACTTATACGAGTTGATCCGCGATCAAGCTGAGCGGTTGGGTTCTATGCTTCGCCGTGAGCAGGAGGAAGCCAGTCGTTCACAAGCCATCCTGGAAGCCGTGGCCGACGGCGTCCTTGTTACCGGTTCCAACAACCGCATCACATTCTTGAATAATTCAGCGGAGAACATCCTTGATCTGGAAGCGGGCCGCGTGGTTGGACAGCCTCTAGATGTTTTCGTCGGCCTTTTTGGTAAGGCGGCGGGTTCGTGGATGCAGACGATCCGGACCTGGTCGGGATCACCGCAGGACTATCAAAAAGGAGATACCTACGCGGAGCAATTGGATCTTCAGAACGGGCGAATCGTCCTTGTGCACCTTGCACCTGTTATATTACAAAACGATTTCCTGGGCACGGTCTCCATATTCCGCGACATTACGCATGAGGTCGAAGTGGATAGGCTTAAGTCTGAGTTTGTAGCGACGGTAAGTCACGAATTACGGACACCGATGACTTCAATCCGCGGTTATACAGACGTCCTTTTAATGGGCGCGGCGGGCGCAATGAATGAGAATCAGACACACTTCCTGAGTATCATTAAGAACAATACGGAGCGTCTCAATATCCTGGTGAATGACCTCTTGGATGTATCACGTATTGAATCTGGAAGAGTGACTCTCTCGCCACAGGCGCTTAATCTGCGCGAATTGGCGGAGGATGTGCTCGAGGATGTACTTCGCCGTTCTCAGGAAGAAAACAAGCCGATGGCTTTGTCTTTAGATGCACCCAAGAAACTTCCCGCAGTAAATGGCGATTTGGAGCGGATCCGTCAGGTGATGAGTAATCTTGTTTTTAATGCATATCACTATACACCGGGTAACGGCACAATTACTGTCCGCGTTCAACCGGTTAATGGTGGGAAAAGTATACAAGTGGATATCGATGACAATGGTGTGGGTATTGCTTTGGAAGATCAGGCGCGTATATTTGAACGATTCTATCGTGGCGAGCATCCGCTGGTCTTGGCAACACCAGGAACAGGCTTGGGACTTTCCATCGTTAAGCAGATAGTTGAAATGCACAAAGGTCGGATTTGGATGACAAGCAGTGGTGTGCCGGGAGAAGGCAGTGTTTTCTCCTTTACCCTGCCTATTTATGAGAAGAATGAGGCGTGAATGGCTAAGATTTTGATTGCAGAAGATGAACGAGATATCCGTGATTTGGTGGCTTTTACCCTGCGGTTTGCCGGGCATGAAGTGTTTTCAGCGACCAATGGGGAGGAAGCTGTGGAAATGGCTCCCAATGTGTACCCCGATCTGATTTTGATGGATGTTCGCATGCCGCGTATGACAGGGTATGAAGCTTGTAAAGCCATGAAGGCAAACCCGGACTTGAAGGATATTCCCGTGGTCTTCCTTTCAGCAAAAGGACAGGAGAACGAGATCCAGCAGGGATTGGATGCAGGCGCGGAGGAATACCTTCTGAAACCCTTTGCGCCCGATCAGTTGACCGCGCACGTGAAGAAAATATTGGCAAAATTTGGGAAGTAATTTTTGAGCGCTATCCTTCTCGACGGCTCTATTGTGCATTACGAAGTGCTGGGACGCGGACGCCCGGTCATCTTTCTGCACGGTTGGGTCGGCTCATGGAAGTATTGGATCGCCTCCATGCAGGTCGCCTCGACCTCTTATCGCGCGTACGCACTTGACCTCTGGGGCTTTGGGGATACCGCTCATAACACTTTGAAGTATTCCCTGGACGAACAGGTAAAATTGGTCGATGCGTTTTTGAACGAAATGGGAATCGGAAAGATCGCTTTGGTTGGACATGGATTAGGCGCGCTTGTCGCCATGAAATTTGCCCTACGCTATCAGCAGAGTGTGGACCGGGTCATGGCGATCAACTGTCCGTTAAATTATGAAGCGGTCAATTCCCGTCTGCGAACTGTTCCTCCTCAAGAGTTGTCTGATTGGCTGTTAAATAAAACACCCGAATCGTCCTCAGCCTTGTCCGACGCGCCCAAGACGGACACCAGGGCAATCGCTGAATCTATGGCTGGTTTACAGGCGGATAATTTATTTGGTAACTTTCGCGGTTTGAACATTCCATGTCTGCTGGTTTATGGTGAAAAGGATCAGGCGATTACAGCGCCTGCGTACGAAGTTTCATCTTCAACATTTACTCATCAGGTGGCTCTCGAGAACTCGGGACATTTTCCAATGATAGATGAAACGATCAAGTTCAATAGGCTGCTCACGGATTTCCTGGCTCTCGATTCCGGTGCAAGCCCCAGTGAGCTACAAATGAAAGAAGATTGGAAGCGCAGGGTAAGGTGACCTTTGACACAGGTATTACTCCTTCATTTTTATATTGACAAAATAACCCGCGCGTCATATAACTAAATCACAATTGAACGGGGTGTCCTGCGATGCAGGACTGAGAGGAGCGAGCCGCGCTCAACCCGCATTACCTGATCCAGGTCATACTGGCGGAGGGACTTCTTTCACGAATCAACATCCTCCGCTGTGAGGATGTTTTTATTATGCAACGCATCATTATCTTCGCCAACGGCGACCTGCCTGACATAAACAAAACGCGCGCTATTTTGCAAGATGACGATTACATCATCTGCGCGGACGGCGGTTCCCGCCACGCCTCTTCCTTGGACCTCAAGCCTGCTCTCGTCATCGGAGACATGGACTCCACAGATAAAGAACTCCTGAAAAAACTGCGAGAAGAGGGAGTGTCCATCGAACTCTTCCCACGCGACAAGGACGAGACAGACCTCGAACTGGCTATTTCCAAAGCCATTGAACTTAACGCAAGGGAGATCGTCATTGTCGCCGCTCTCGGAGGTCGTCTCGATCATACCCTGGCGAACATTGCTTTGCTTAATCACGTTCGACTTGCGACTCTTGACGTTCGCCTTGATGATGGGGTTGAAGAAATCTTCTTTTGCCGCGATCAAGCCGAAGTCGAGGGGCGAATCGGAGATATCGTCTCTTTGATGCCGTGGCAGGGAGAAGTCACAGGCGTCCAAACGGAAAATCTCAAATGGAAGCTCGATAGCGAAACGCTCCACCCTGAAAAAACACGCGGCATTAGCAATGAGATGACAGCTGATGTTGCAAGGATAAAAATCTCGAAGGGCTTGCTCCTGATCGTGCATACGCGTAAATCACAAAGGTAAAATGAAAAAACTATTCCCTCTCTTATCGACCCTCTGCCTTCTGCTCGCTGCTTGCGCTTCACAAGAAACACCTATGCAGGGTGACGAACTTCAAACCATCACAGTGATGACTCACGACTCATTCGCGGTCAGCACAGATGTGGTCAAAGCATTTGAAACAGCCAACAACGCCAAAGTTACATTCCTTCAAGGTGGAGACGCTGGGGCTGTTCTCAATAAAGCCATCCTCACAAAGGAAGCGCCGCTTGCCGACGTGCTCTTTGGCGTAGACAACACCTTTCTCTCCCGAGCCCTCGAAGCGGAGATATTCGAACCATACACCTCGCCCGAATTGGCAAACATCCCAGATGCCTTCAAAATGGATTCAACAAACAATGCCCTGCCCGTTGACTATGGCGATGTCTGCATCAACTACGACAAGGCATACTTTGCTGACAACTCGCTCGCTGTCCCTCAATCCCTCGAAGACCTGACTGAGCCTGAATATGCAAATTTGCTTGTCGTTGAGAACCCTGCCACCTCATCAACGGGACTTGCCTTCCTGCTCGCCACAGTCGCTCACTTTGGCGAAGATGGCTATCTCGGTTACTGGGCTGACCTCAAAGCAAACGATGTTGTCGTTGTGGATGGCTGGGAAACTGCCTACTACACTAATTTCAGTGCCTCCTCTGGGCAGGGACTTCAGCCGATGGTTGTCTCATACGGTACATCTCCCGCCGCCGAAGTTATCTTCGCCAATCCATCAATTGACGACGCTCCCACCGCTTCCATACTCGGCAACGACACTTGCTTCCGCCAGATCGAATTTGTCGGCATTCTCAAAGGGACTGAAAACCAAATCCTTGCAAAAAGTTTTATTGATTTTATGCTGGCTAGAACATTTCAAGAAGATATGCCTCTCCAAATGTTCGTCTACCCTGTCAACACGAAGGCTGCGATACCCGAAGTCTTTACCAAATACTCCCAAACCCCCGCGCAAACCGCATCCCTGGCCCCTGATGTCATTGCCGCCAACCGCGACAAATGGATCCAGGGGTGGACAGATGTGGTGATGAAATAATTTCGATCACCACTA
>DNDO01000107.1:0-6954 GCA_003484265.1 Anaerolineae bacterium | reverse complement strand
CTCTGGCTCCTCCCTCTCTCCTTCCTCGGTTTTGCCTTCTTCTATCCCCTCTCGCGCATTCTCTTCCTCGCCTTCTCCCCCGAAACCATCACTTTTGAAAATCTCCGCAGTACGCAACAGGTAATACTGTTCACCTTCTACCAAGCCTTCCTTTCCACCCTCCTCACACTCCTCGTCGGCCTCCCCTCCGCCTACCTCTTCGCCCGCTTTGATTTTCCCGGAAAGTCCCTCCTGCGAACCCTCATCGCCGTTCCCTTCATGCTTCCAACGGTCGTAGTCGCTGCCTCCTTTAACGCCATCCTCGGTCAACGCGGGCTCTTATACACAATTACTAATTCTCAATTACCAATTACTCCATCACCCTTCACCCTCATCTTGCTTGCTCATGTCTTCTACAACACAACCATAATCATCCGCATCGTGGGGACAACCCTCTCAAGCCTCGACCCCAAACTCGAACAGACCGCCCGCTCTCTCGGCGCAAACACATTTCAAGTTTGGAAAAACATAACGTTTCCTCTTCTCCGTCCTTCCCTAATTGCCGCCTCACTCCTCGTCTTCCTATTCGACTTCACATCCTTCGGCGTCATTCTCATCCTCGGCGGTTCCCAATTCTCAACCCTCGAAGTGGAAATCTATCTGCAGGCTGTGAAACTCCTCAACTTACCTCTCGCCGCTCTACTCTCCATAATCCAACTCCTCTGCACCCTCATCTTTTCACTTCTCTATTCAAAATTCGCGATACGTAATACGCAACAACTCAACCCTCGCTCATCAACCACCAAACCACACACCATCAAACAAAAATTCTTCGTCTTCACTTTCTGTTCACTTCTCATTGTTTACTTCGGACTTCCACTTGTTTCCCTTCCCGTCCGCTCCCTCTTCCGCCTTGAAGCCGATCGTGGACAACGGACCGAAGTCCAATACGGGTTCACGACAGATTACTACGAAGAACTTTTTATTAATCGACGTAATTCTGTTTTCTATGTTCCTCCTATAAAGGCAACCTTTAATTCCCTTGCTTACGCAGGCTCAACCGTTTTTATCTCTCTGCTCCTCGGCTTTCCTGCCGCCATCGCCCTCGCAAAACCAACCCCTCTTGATAAGATTCTCGATCCCCTCATTATGCTCCCACTCGGCTCTTCTGCGGTCATGCTCGGGCTCGCATTTATAATTACCTATGGCAAATGGCTTTCCTCGCCTCTTCTTGTTCCATTTGCACACACGCTTGTTGCGCTTCCCTTCGTCATCCGCACATTGCAGCCCGCCATCGCTTCCATCCCGCAACGACTCCGTCACGCCGCAGCATCCCTCGGCGCCTCGCCCCTAGAAGTGTGGAAGACGATAGACCTTCCCATACTCCGCCGCGCAACCCTGACCGCTGCCACCTTTGCTTTTACCGTTTCCCTTGGCGAGTTCGGCGCCACACTCCTCATCTCGCGCCCCGAATATCCCACCATCCCAGTCGCCATCGAACGCTTCCTCTCCCAACCTGGCGGTCTCAACTACGGTCAAGCCATGGCGATGGCTTCCATCCTCATGCTCCTTACCACCGCAAGCATCCTCCTCATCGAAAAATTCCGCCTTCCCAACGCAGGAGATTTCTAATGCTTGAACTCCGTCATATCCACAAAACCTACGAAGGCAAGCCACTCCTAACCGACATTTCCTTAAAAATCGACTCAGGCGAAACGATTTGCCTTCTCGGCGCATCGGGCAGTGGTAAGTCCACCCTCTTGCGGATGATTGCGGGACTGGAAGATCCAAACTCGGGCAGTATTCTGTTCAACAATATTGACCTCGCATCCACACCGCCTCATCTTCGGGACTTCGGGCTGGTCTTTCAAGACTTTGCACTTTTTCCGCACCTCAACGTCAGCGATAATGTCGCCTTCGGATTAAAGATGCGCCACCTCGAACAAGGTGAAATCGCCCAGCGCGTAGCCAATTCATTGAAGTTAGTCAACTTAAGAAATTTCAGCAACCGCAAAGTGACCGATCTTTCAGGCGGAGAACAGCAACGAGTAGCCCTCGCCCGTGCCCTCGCCATTCGCCCCCGCTTCCTCATGTTCGATGAACCCCTCGGCGCTTTAGATAGGTCTCTTCGAGAAGATCTCATCAACGCATTGCGGATAATCCTGCATCAAACCAAAATCCCAGCAATCTATGTGACTCATGACCAAGAGGAAGCTTTCACTATCGCAGACCGAGTCTTAATCCTCCATGATGGACAGATCATCCGCCAGGGGGCTCCCGCTGACGTATGGGCAAATCCGCGATCGACATATGTGGCAGGGTTTCTTGGACTGGGAAATATTCTACATGGGGAAGTGGTTTCCAGAAGGATGGACGAAAATGACAAAAGGCTGAAGGTTAAAACGGACTATGGTTTGTTTCTGGTGATTTGTGACAGAAAAACATCAGAGGGAGAAAAAGTTGGATTATTGATGAGACCGTTTGAGGTTAAGAATGAGCCGAATGTCGTCTCTGGTGATATCATTGATGTGATCTTCCAACAGGATCGATACAAGGTAATACTGGATAACGGCTTATACATATATATGGACAATCCTCCAAAGGTTGGCAAAAAGATCACTGTACAAGTTAAGGTAGAATGTCTCGAATGAATGTACGGATCCAAAAACTTAATCTTGTGGGTGAAGTAAAGTATGAATACGGAGGAACGGTACTCGAGAAGGATCAACACCAAATCGTTGTTGAAGCGTTCTTTGATCGGGAAGACATGCCGTTTCAGGATGTTGTTCTAAAAAAAGGAGATCGGTTCCTGGAGTTCTATTATTTTCACCGTTGGTACAACATCTTCGAGATATATGACCGAGACGATGGAAAGTTCAAAGGCTGGTATTGCAATATCGGCATGCCAGCAATCATCGATGATGATGTTATATCTTATGTTGACCTGGCACTGGATTTGTGGGTTGCGGTGAATGGAGAGCAGACTGTGCTGGACGAGGATGAATTTGAAAATTTAAATCTAGGAGATAAAATACGAGAGGATGCGTTAAGTGGGTTTAAAGAATTGCAATTTCTCTTTGAATCAAAAAAACCTTCACAATCATTGTGAAGGTTTTTTTGATCTCTTATCAGATTAGAAATTCAGTTCTCGAAGTATTGCGTCGCCTTGGGTCCATGCGACATATCCACCGATACAGCAGCAACATAGGACAACTACTGCAACAACTATGATAATGAGGGTCGTATTATTCTTCTTCGGTTCTTCTGGGACAGGGGGCATTTGTTCTTCCATGATTTCTTCTCCTTATGAAGTTTGTTGCCTGCAAGAGGCTGATGTTTAACTAAATTATATCAGGTAGTTTCTTTGTTTGCCCTGACCCAGAATCGGTAGATGATGAATGCTGCGATCACGACCAGTAATGTTCCAATGATCACAGGCAGGATGACTGCAAGAATGGATAGTATTGTGGAGATGATATCCTCCGCGATGGATACAGGGACGTTTGCTGTTCCTCCAGTGGTGGCGGTGATCGCGGGTCGAACAACCCCAGACTTGGCAACATGCACCGTCCCTGCCACGAGCAAGCCTGAAGCGAGGGCGAGAACGGGACTGATATCCGTTACCACGTTCGCGCTGGCCGCAAATGCAATGGCTCCCGCGGCAGGGCGGATGAAAGTCTGGATTGCGTCGTTGATGTGGTTCACGGCGGGGACTTTATCCGCAAGCATCTCGATGATGACCAAAACGGAAAGCATCAAGATGATCCAAGGGCTGGCAAGCGTGTCCCAGGGAGTATTTAGGTTAAGGAAATTTGTATACCGAGCCAGCAAGCCGACAATGAGCAATGGGATATAGGCGTTCAATCCCGCGCTGGCAGATAGCCCGAAGGCGGTGAATATTCCAGTAAGTAGTTCCATGATTTCTCCTTAATTATTTTATATCTTTTAGTGAATCGCAAGTTTGCACTATACAATGAGATTAGACCTCGGGCGGAAAGATCACCGTTCTCAATCGGCGCGAAGATTTCAGGTAAATCTCAGCCTAAAGGGAAGCCTCCCCAGGTTCCGGTGAGTTGGAGGCGTAGCACGTCAATTATGGTGATCATTAACAAAGCGAGAGTCGCTCCAGCAAGAAACGGCATCCACATCTCTTTGAGCGAGTCGAATGTGTTCTCCTGCCTCATGATCAATATCCAGACCATGCTGAACACGGCGATAAGCAAAGCCAGCACGCCCAGCACGCTGATGATCGCTATGGGGTTGAGTATGGCGGGATGCTCGGTAAGGATAAGCAGGTTTATCACAAGAACAATGCCGATGATTGTGCCAAGTTTATTCCAATCGAGGGCGGGAGCGGGGTCGAAGGTTTTCCATGCGCTGTTGTTGTATGCAGGAAAGAGGATGGACGCGAGCGCGATGCCCATACCGCTGCCTGTGAAGAGACGCAGGGTATTGTTTGGGATGTAAAGGTTGGGGATGTGACTAAGTGCGCCGCCTGATGTTTGTTTGATTAAATAAAGGTATGAGTTCGTACCGTCTATACCAAAGGCGAGGAAAAATAAAATGAGAGGCGTGCCGATCTTCCAACCCGGCATGCCGCTTTTCCTCGGGCTTAGGAGTGCCAAAACGAACAGCGAAACGCTTGCAGCATAAAATTCGCCGGTACAGCGGGCGCATAGAGGGAGTTGACGGCCGAGAAGTTGAAAGGATCGTTCGTCTATTCGGTGGCAGATGGCGTATCCGACCGCATCTGCTTTTCCGAGAATACCTGGCGGCGCGATGGTGAACCAGACGCCGAATACAATAAGAGCCGCGAGCGGAATGAGCCAGCGCGATAACATTTCGACTTTGGTTAGTTTATGAGTTTGTTCCATGCGGTTCATTATATGGGTATATACGATGATGTGCAAGAAAGGATGCGGTATGATTAAACATAAACCTTTTTAATAGCATTTTTGTCACTGAGATCATAGATAAAAACTGAGTTTAATAAATTCCTTCTCTGATGACTTGTGCCCTCTGTGGCTTAACCATAACTTATTAATGCATGACGAAAATAGGAGATTCTTGCGATGAAGAAAATAGCGATACTTACCGGCGGCGGTGATGCGCCGGGCTTGAATGCAGTCATCCGTGCGGCAGTGAAGACAGCCATTTATGAATATGGCTGTGAGGTCATAGGCGTTCGAAATGGATATGATGGTTTTATTGAAGAAGAGGGGATTGTTCCCCTGGAGATCAAAGACGTGCGTGGAATTTTGCCGCGCGGCGGCACGATTCTCGGGACGGTGAATCGGGGCAACCCATATGCGCGCAGGATCATTCGCGATGGCAAGGAAGTGACCATCGATGTCTCTGACGAAATCATCAAAGGAATCGAACGCTTGAAAGTAGATGCGCTATTGGTGCTCGGCGGCGACGGTACTCTGCACATTGCCCATGAACTGTCTCAAAAGGGTGCACCCGTCATCGGTGTTCCCAAAACGATCGACAACGACATCGGCGGCACTGAAAGGACTTTTGGATTCGACACGGCGGTCAACACTGCCACCGAGGCAATTGACAAATTACACACCACCGCCGAGTCGCATCATCGCGTGATGGTCTTGGAATTAATGGGGCGTGATGCGGGGTTCATTGCGCTTCACGCAGGCATCGCGGGCGGATCGGACGTAATTCTGATCCCAGAGATCCCATTCAAATATGCAACGGTGCTTGCCAAGGTTAGCAAGCGGGTTGAACGCGGATATAAATTCAGCATCTTAGCCGTTTCTGAAGGTGCAAAATCGGTGGATGGGGAGCAGGTTTTTTCACGAAGCGGCGACGAGATCTATACGCCTCGACTGGGCGGCATCGGTCAAAAGGTGGGTGAGTTCATCGAGCTTAACGGTTTTGAGACTCGCGTCACTGTACTCGGTCACCTCCAGCGCGGCGGCATACCCACACCATATGACCGATGGCTTGCAACACGCTACGGCGCAGCGGCGGTCCGTTTGGCGGCAACAGGGAAATTTGACCGTATGGTTGCATTGCGCGAAGCGAAAGTTACCGACATCTCATTGGAAGAAGCGCTTGCAGTCCCCAAGCGTGTCAATGTGAACAGCGACGCCGTCCTTACTGCGCGCAATATGGGAATATCATTCGGAGATCAGTAGTTTCCTTTTTTCAAACCAACGATTAAACTGGGTTATCCCCATAAATTATATGAATCACGGAATCACTGAATCGCGGAGTTTTTATTATTCGTTTCCCGGAGCCCTTGTGCATCCGTCGTGATATTGGGATGCGATTAAAACCAGGAAGCCGCCCAATCTTGGACGGCTTCCGTGGCGCGCTGTGGCTTCCTTTTTTACTTGAGGAGGGATGCCACAGCGCTGGTTTTGATACTACTATCCATGTTAGACATCACCTCCTCCTTTCATAGGATGGCAATTGATTGTATGTTCCCCTGAATGATGCTGGTAGTATGTCACACTTCAAATTGAATGTCAATAGCGCTGAAACCACTCTCACTAAATTGTAATGTCGCATAATCCTGATACCTTTTGAGAGACTTCGCAAGCCCTTCAGTACTATAGTTTTCGAAAAGAAATTAAATTGGAGGCACTACATGAAAAACAACCCAAACCGATTCTTGTTTCTAGTCATCCTGCTTGGCTGGGCGTTTGATTTCCTCTTTTGGAAGAAGCCCCCAGGCGTCAACTTTTTTATCTTCGTAACACTTTGTATCGGCACAGGCATCTATCTCCTCAATTCAGACGGGCTTCGCCTCACGCGACGCTCCAGCCTGCTTCTGTTCCCGATTGCCCTTCTCGCAGCAATGACTTTTTTCCGCCAGGAGCCGATGACTGTGTTCCTCTCTGTTGCGATGACCCTCTTCCTGATGGGAGTTTTCGCCCTCACCTACCTCGGCGGTCAATGGACTCGATATCGATTGCCCGATTACTTCTTTGGTTGTAGGGCGATGACAATTCC
>DNDO01000003.1:4661-14005 GCA_003484265.1 Anaerolineae bacterium | reverse complement strand
GTGTTGTGGGCATGGCCCCCAAACTTCTCGATCATCTTTCTCGTGATCATCCTGCTCGGCATCTCCATGCTGCAATGGCAATACGCGGCGTGGATGTCGCACATGCGGCGCGAGTATGCCGGGGCTGATGGAAAATTCCATGTGGACAGACCAGCCATCGACTGGAAAAGAGCCGCGCGGAATATCAGTCTGTTCGTTGCGGGAAGCAGCCTGATCGCGTTCATTCTTAAAGATCAAATTGGTCTGTCGTTCTGGCAGATTTTCTTTGTCCTGACCGGGTTCACATTGACCTATCAGGATATCCGCTTCTTCGGTTACCCCACAGCGTTCATCATCACCGCCAGCGGTGTCGCAATATACTTTGCACCGGGTCACCTTGATTATCGGTTGTTCTTTACATTCAAAGAGATCGCCCGCATCGAACGGGCGCATTATAAAACGGAAAAGAAATGGGGTTTTTTCGGACGCGTACGCGACGGCAGTGAAGGATTGCTGTTCACCCCCAAAGATATCAATGGATTCTCGAAACGCTTGGATAAATTGTTCATCGTCCCGCAGGATATTGATGGGTTTTTGGAACAACTGCCGTATGGATATAAATAAGCAGGAACCAAAAGGCATCCTTCTTATCACAGGGACGGTCGGTACGGGAAAGACAGTTGTCGCCACAGAGATCGGTGAGCAACTCGGGAGCATGAGCATACTCAATGCAGTCATTGACCTCGATTGGCTGGGATGGATAAACGTTGGGGATGATTTCGATCAATACGATTCATTGATCATGCAAAATGTAATATCCGCCTGGCAGAATTATCATGCGGCTGGGGTCGAGTACCTTGTTCTGGCACGGATGCTCCTACAACGCGAGCCTGTCGATATTTTGACAAGGGCTTTTCCCCATACACCGATCACTATTGTGAGACTCGTTACATCGAAAAACAGCATCGAAAATCGACTGTCACAACGCGACTCCGGCGAAACACTGCGCGAGCATCTACATGAGATCGATGTGATGAACAGAGTTCTTGGCGAGTTACATTTGGAACACGCAACTGTATATAATGAGGACCAATCCGTCGAAGATACAGCCCGGCAGGTAATAAACTTCATTAATTGGAAATAACAACGGAGATAAATCCTTGATGTCAATTCGATCCTCACAACTTCCCGAAAATTCTCTCCTGGTCAAATATCGAAAAATTGCTGGGGCATACACGGACTGTTACACGACTGACGTCTCGACTTCCGTGTCGCATGCGCAATATGTGAATGCCTTTTATACAACCTCTGTCTTCAAACTGGAGCGGTTCATCTTGAAATGGACCGTATCCAAGCCTTCCACTGATGACGATGCAAAACGACTCGCAGATGGAATAAGTGATGCCTTCGCCGCCTGGAAGGTGGAGGCACGTACTGAGAATCAATTGTTGTTGTCAGACTTTATCAATCGCACAAAATCCTGGTTGATGATCGTCCCTTTAATATCGGGAGGCACGCGTCTTTATTTTGGATCAGCAGTCGTCCCAGCAAAGACAACTGGAACGGGCAAATCATCACTAGGGGTTATTGTCCGCCCCTTGCTGGGATTTCACAAGATTTATTCTGTAGCGCTTTTGTATGCGACGAAAAGGCGATTGGTTCGACAGGGAATATAATCATCCTGCATTTCGAAAGTTCGACAGCGACTGAGAAATCATCCATGCCTCGAGGCAAGATTTTTCGCTCTGCTCTAAATGACATGGTTCTTTGCTCGAGGCGTTATAATCGCCTCAACAGCCAAAGGAGGCAGTCATGCCCTTCGAACTTGTTTACCTGGCATGGCACATTTTATGGATCTCACAAAGTGACTTTTGAAACGAAAACGTGTTAATATAACTGGAACTCTTTGATCGAAAAGCGAGGCGAACATGAACAGCGATTTCAAGATCTCATCTGAACAAGTGCAAGCAAGCGTGGCTGTGACCGTTTTCCATGTCAGCGGCTGGCTGGATGCGCAGAGCGAAGGTCAATTGCTTGAGACCGCGCGGTTAGCTCATGATGAAGGCGCGCGGTATTTGTTGATAGACATGAGCGGACTCGACACCCTCACAAGTGCGGGAATGCGCGCCTTGCAAAAGGTCTACCAAATGTACACGCCCAAGGATGAACAGGTCAAAGTGGCGCACCTCAAACTCTGTAATGCGCCGCCGCAAATATACAATGTACTTGGTATCACCGGGTTCTTGCAAAACATCAAAATGTACGAGAGCCTGGACGATGCAGTGGAGTCGTTCGGCGGGGAATAATTTGATAAAATATTTAGCAAAGGCTCGTCGGCAGAAAGATGAGCCTTGGTGTTTTTAAATCCATCCTGAATCCTTTAAACGTCAGGTTACTCTGTCGGCTTTTTGCATACACACATATGCGAAAAGTGCAATAAAATTAGTCACCTGTAAGTCGGCATACAGGTTTGGTTCCAATGATTTTTCAATTTCATCCTTATTCTATTATCCTGGCAATTTCAGCTTTCGCAACCCTGGCTGTCTCCACGATCACTTGGCGGCGTTCAGCACCGGGGTCTTTGGCGTTAAGCATAATGTTAATGGGTATGTTCATCTGGGGAGTGGCATATGCCGTGGTTTGGGCAGCCGTTCCTCTCGACCTGAAAACCTTCTGGTTAAAGATTATGTATTTCGGCGTGGTCATAGTACCCACGCTTTTTCTTGTCTTTACCCTTCAGATCACACATAAGGATAATTGGCTCACTTTTCGCAGTATAGTCATCCTTTCCATCGAGCCGCTTCTCATTCTGCTGATGGTGTGGGGTTACTCAAATTTGATGTTTGCCTCCATTGAGCCCGCTGTTCAAGACGGTTTCGCTACCATGAGTGTCCAGCGCGGTATATGGTTTTTGATCAACTCCCTCTATTCCTACCTGATTATACTGTTGTCGCTTGTTATATTGATCGTAAGTTCCCGCAACGCGAATTCGTTCTTCAAAAGACAATATTTCATTGTTCTGTACGGCTCCATCATCCCGCTCATCCTCAGTATCATCGCCCAGACCCAATATACCGCCCTCAGCCAGCTCGACCTGGCTCCCATATCCTTCGGTATTTCTGGCATCGTGTACGCCTACGCCATCTTCCGCCACCAATTCATGGACCTGATCCCCATCGCCCGCAGCCGCCTGATCGAAAAGATGAGCGATGGTGTGCTCGTGTTAGATGTGCAGGGACGCATCGTGGACATCAACGCCGCCATGGAAAACTTTCTGGATGCATCCCCATCGACCTTCATCGGTAAAAATGTTTCAGACGCATTGAGTATCTGGAATGAGACGACCGAACATCTGTTAACGGGATTGGAGACCCGAACAGAATTGAGACTCTCCAACAAATCGCCTCGATACCTGGACCTGCGTGTGACTCCGCTATATGACAACGACCAACGCCTGAGCGGACGCCTCATCATCTTCCGCGATGTGACCGACCGCAAGGAAGTGGAAAAAGACCTGCGCCACGCCATGGACAGACTCCAGACCCAGTTAATCGAGATCGGACTCCTGCAAAGCAAATTACGCGAACAGGCCATCCGTGATGCGCTCACCAACCTCTTCAACCGCCGTTACCTGGAGGAAACCCTTGAACGCGAACTTGCGCGCGCTGCGCGGGAGAGGTATCCGCTATGCATTGTTATGATGGACATCGATCACTTCAAGACTGTCAACGATACCTACGGTCATGAAGCAGGCGATGTCGTGTTGAAAACACTTGCAAACATGGTTACGGCGCAAAGCCGCCAGGGTGATTTTGTCTGCCGTTTTGGGGGCGAGGAATTCGTGCTAGTCATGCCAAACATCGGCATAAATGTGGCAAATGAAAGAGCTGTCTCCCTTAACAAAGCGATCTCGTCTTTATTCGTCCCATTCGGACGCTTCAATCTCAATATTACAGTATCCATGGGCATCTCATGGTTTCCCGCGCATGGCGAAACCAAGGAAGACCTCCTGCGCACCGCAGACAAGGCCCTCTATGCTGCCAAGAACAAGGGTCGCAATCAGGTCAGCGTGTATCAGGAACCGGAAATCAGGACTGAATAATCAAGGGTAAGTGCAATCACATGCCCAATAGATCAAACAAAATACGCCTGCAGGAGGGACCAGTTGGCGTTCAAGTCATATACCCCCACACCCAATAACAACAACCCGCTGACAACATTGATCAGGCGCGCCCGCATCGCGAACTGGCGCGTGATCCATCTTTGCGCCGCGCCGGATAGGAACGACAGCAAAAGCAGGGGAATGCCAAATCCCATTCCAAACCAGAAAAATACATTGAGCTGGCTGAACGCTTCGGTGAATGTCAGCGAAAGGGCAAAGATGCTGACTACCAGCGGACCGGAACAGGGCAGGGCAATGGGTCCGTATAGCAACCCATAGATGAACGCATTGACGAACGGATGCGAAAGCACGGGCACCTGGATCTG
Source organism: Anaerolineae bacterium (assembly GCA_003484265.1). Taxonomy (GTDB): domain Bacteria; phylum Chloroflexota; class Anaerolineae; order Anaerolineales; family Villigracilaceae; genus Defluviilinea. The sequence goes on along the minus strand of DNDO01000003.1, from coordinate 9,538 downwards.
CGGCAGGCTCTTGAATGGGTTGATATTCAACAAGAGCAGGATACCAAAAATGATGATGATCGCATCAGCAAAGGGGATAACGATGGATAACGCCTTGCCAATGGATACCGACAACAACGCAATGACCCCACCCAAAGCCAGCATCATTGTCAACACGCCGGCGAGGACGAAGAAGCCGAGAAAATAACGTCCCTTCTTATTTTGCAGGCCCTCCTGTCCGCCGCTGATATAGGCAAGGAAGCCCGGATACAACGGTAAGACACAGGGACTGGTTGTCGCAAGCAAGCCAAGCGATAGAGATGTAAGAATAGTTTCCATAAGATACCAATTCGCTCATGTCAGGGCTAAGCCCCGACATGAGCGGCTAGGTTCATCGCTACATCGCCTCATCCAGATGCGGCTGGATGGCTTGCAGTAGGTCATCCGCACTTTTGATCCCGAATGGCAGTGGATGTGCTATACCGTGACGATCTATGATAAGCATCGGCGTCGAAGGCGGGTTGAGGAACTGACCGCCATATAATGATGCAAGATCACGAGAAACGTCTGCGGGAGCAACGACATACATCCAATCGAAACTGTTCGAGGAAATGAAGGACTGAAGTTTGGACGCGTCCTCGTTCGGGTCAATGTCCATACCGATGCTGACAAAGTCATCGCGGTCACCAAGCGTCTCATGCAATGCCTTGACCTGGGTCTGCTGTCTGAAACAATTGGAGCACCATACAGCCATCGTCTCCACAAGAATAACCTTGCCCTTCAAGTCGTTGATCGTGAACGATGCACCGGTATTCACGTCAGTCATCGCAACAGAGAACCATGCGGGTGTTTCCGCCATGGTTTCATCTGGCATGGCGCTGTCGGATGTTTCTGGCATCGCATCCGGCAGGGGTGTATCTTGCGACTCAAATGATTCATCGGCCGGCTTTTCCATTGTAGTATCTTCAGGCTTGTTCATTGCATCTGGCGACCCACTGCCTCCACATGCAGAAACCACAAAAGATAACAGGACGATCAATATCAATACTCTATATTTGAAATTCATTCATTTCTCCTTGTTTGGGTTGTTAAAGTCTAGCAAGCTGCTCTTACAAAACGGCTGTAAAATAATTACGAAAGTATGAACCCGGTTTGCAAACGGGTAATCCTTTGTTAACCGGGCGGCGCGGTCCATTCATGTATGATTAGGAGAAACATGAACACAACAAACATCCTTGTCGTGGAAGACGAAGCCAGCATAGCGGAGGTGGTGAGTCTGTACCTCAAACGCGCGGGTTACAACGTGCAGATCGCATCGGATGGAAAACAGGCGATGAACATTTTCGAACGCCAGATGCCGGACTTCGTGATCCTGGACCTGATGCTTCCCGAAGTGGACGGTCTTTCCCTTACCCGCTGGCTGAGAGACCGCTCCGATGTGCCGATCATTATGCTGACAGCCCGGCGCGAAGAGATCGACCGCATCGCCGGGCTGGAAATGGGCGCGGACGATTACGTGGTTAAGCCGTTCAGCCCGCAGGAGTTGGTGAGCCGGGTACGGGCTGTGATGCGACGTCTTGGACGGGAACAAGTGGAGGCGGGGAGCGAACGCAGTCTGTCCTTTGATAATTTATCCATTGATCCTTTGAGCCGAGTCGTCACTGTCAAAGAGAATCCCGTTGAGTTGACCGCCAAGGAATTTGACATGCTTCATCTGTTGGCACGTCATCCGAAGCAGGTCTTTACGCGCGAACAATTGCTGGAGCGCGTGTGGGGCGGCGCGCAATATATCGACCCCGGCACGGTGACCGTGCATGTGCGGCGCCTGCGCGAGAAGATCGAAGATGAACCATCCAAGCCCGTACGGTTGTTGACCGTGTGGGGTGTTGGATATAAATTTGAACCGTGAAGAAAGTCACGGAGGCTCTGAGAAACCCTCATAAAAAACTCTGTGGCTCTATGGCAAAAGGCTTATGAAAACAACCCTTTCTCAAACTCCCCTGACAGCCCGTTTCGTGATCGGCATTCTGCTGATCGTTGCCGTTTCGCTCGGCATATTTACACTTGTCATGTTGCCGCCAATGAGCGAACTGGGATTGATGGCTTTGTATCTCGGAATCACCGCATTGGTCTCGGCGCTGGCTGGATATGCGGCATATCGATTCGGCTGGATCAATTATTCCCCCACCCTTCGCTGGACATTGCTCGGCGGATACGCTCTCGCCAGCCTGCTTACCTTTTTCAACGTATGGTTCTCGGCACGTATGATGTTTGCCAGCGAACACGATCTGTTACTGGCTATTGTATTGCTTGTGTTCGCGGGCGGAATTGCAATGGTGCTCGGATATTTCCTTTCGACCACAATAACCGAGCGCATACATTTGCTCAAAGGCGCAGCGGAGAATCTTGCGAAAGGTGACCTGAGAACGCGCGTCCCGGTACAGGGACTTGATGAAGTTGCCGCGCTTGCGCAGACGTTTAATCAAATGGCGGAACAACTGCAAGCCTCCGCTAAAAAACAACGCGATCTCGATAACATGCGCCGCGACCTGATTGCGTGGGTCAGCCACGATCTGCAGACTCCGTTGACATCCATGCGGGCGATCCTCGAAGCAGTATCAGACGGAGTGGTGGACGACCCCGAAACCGTGAAGCGTTACCTGCATACTGCGCAGCGCGATGTGCGAAACCTTTCCGCTTTGATAGACGACCTGTTCCAGATGGCGCAGCTCGATGCAGGAGGCTTTCCACTGAATCGTGAAGACGCATCTTTAAGAGACCTCGTTTCGGACACACTTGAAAGTTTTACCGAACTTGCCAAACAACAGGACATTACACTCGAAGGAAATGTAGACACCGACGTTGACCCCATCCACATGGATACGCAAGCCATAGGGCGCGTGCTCAACAACCTGATCGGTAACGCGCTGCGTCATTCATCACGAGGACGGGTCAGTGTTTGGGTGCGAAGATCAAGCCAGGGCGCGGAGGTGACCGTCAGCGACACCGGCGCAGGCATCCGCGCGGAGGATATGACGCACATCTTCGAGAGATTTTATCGCGGCGAAAAGTCACGCAATCGTGGAACAGGCGGTGCGGGGTTGGGCCTTGCCATCGCACGCGGTATCGTCCGCGCTCACGGGGGCGATATCAAAGTGGAGAGTGAGATCGGCAAAGGCACGCAGTTCACGTTTTTTATTCCTTAACCAACTTATCAGTCTCGTGTAATCTTTTTGTAAGGAAGTTTCCTTAGAATTCGTACATCAAGGAGACTGACCATGAGAAAAATTCCATTTGGGTTGATCGCATTAATTCTTTTCGGATGCGCTGCGGACCAAAACGTATCATCGAATCAAGGCGGCATCCAACTTCAAGCGGAGGAGACCGCCATGCCGAAAGTCGCTTCATTACCAGACCTGGGGCCCGCTCCCGAACTAACGAACGATATCTGGCTGAATGTCCCTTCTCCTCTTCGTATCTCGAACCTCCAAGGGAAGGTTGTCATCATTGAGATGTGGACGTTCGGATGCATCAACTGCAAGAACGTGATCCCTTCCTTGAAGGATTGGCACAGCAAATATGCCGATCAGGGGCTCGTCATCATCGGCAATCATTATCCCGAGTTCTCGTATGAGCGGGAGATCGAAAATGTAAAGAACGCGGTTGCCGAGTATGGCATCGAATATGCCGTTTCTCAGGATAACGACGGCGCGACCTGGCGTTCGTATAAGAACCATTATTGGCCCACGTTATACTTGATCGACAAGCAGGGTCACATCCGTTATGTTCATATCGGTGAGGGTCGATATACCGAGACCGAAGAGAACATCAAGGCACTTCTGGCTGAAACCTATTAACCCGTCATTGCGACATTCCTTCACGATGTCGGAGATTGCTTCCAGAAGACCGCGATGACGAAAAGATAAAAGAGGAAATCATGACAAACAAATTCAAATCAGTTCCGGTCAAATCATCGGAGATCACGCCGTATTCACAATATCTCTCACGGCGCGACTTTCTCAAAGCCGCGGGTATTGTGACCGGGTCCGCGCTTCTCGCGGCGTGCGCGCCGTCCGTGACTGAAACTGCCGCCCCTGCGGCGGAAGCGCCGGTTGTCTCCCCTGGTTTAACTGACGAGTTGGGCGACCCCGCCAATACGTTCCAGGACATCACCAATTACAATAACTATTACGAATTCACCACTGACAAGGAGGGTGTAGCAAAACTTGCACCGAAGTTCAACCCATCCCCATGGACAGTGGAAGTGAACGGTCTCGTGAATAAACCGATGACCTTCGGCATGGACGACCTGCTCAGCAAGTTCACGCAGGAGGAACGTATCTATCGCCTGCGCTGTGTGGAAGCCTGGAGCATGGTCATCCCATGGACAGGGTTTACATTGGCAAGTCTGTTGAAGGAAGTGGAACCGACATCAGATGCGAAGTATGTACGCTTTGAGTCTGTATTACGCCCTGAGGAAATGCCCGGGCAAAAGAGCCCGTTTTACCCCTGGCCCTATCAGGAAGGCCTGCGCCTCGATGAAGCGATGAACGATCTGACACTGCTTGCCACCGGCTTATATGGCGAGCCGATGCCGAACCAGAACGGCGCGCCGATCCGTTTGGTGGTACCGTGGAAATATGGCTTCAAGTCGATCAAGGCAATTACAAAGATCGAACTGGTCGCAGAACAGCCATCCACCCTTTGGAACGATGTAGGTCCCAATGAATATGGTTTTTACTCGAATGTGAATCCCGAAGTGTCGCACCCGCGCTGGTCGCAGGCATCCGAACGGCGCATCGGCGAACTGGGACGCCGCCAGACATTGAAATTCAACGGCTACGGTGAGCAGGTCGCGTATCTGTATGAAGGCATGGATCTGAGCGTGAATTATTAAG
>DNDO01000003.1:796-4351 GCA_003484265.1 Anaerolineae bacterium | reverse complement strand
AAATTTCTTCAAACGTTACACCCCTCTTCAGATCGCCATGCACATCTATGCGTGGTCTGTGCTTGTATTCCTGATCTTCGACTTCTTTACAGGCAACCTGTCTGCCAACCCGATCCAGGAACTGGAACAGAGGACGGGACGTCACGCCATCACGTTGCTTGTCTTGTCGCTGGCGTGTACGCCGCTCAATACGCTCTTCAAGTGGAGCGAGCCTCTCAAACGCCGCCGCGCACTCGGGCTGTATACGTTCATGTACGTCACCATTCACGTCTTAATCTATGTTGACCTTGACTATGGCCTGGCGTGGAGTTTTATCGTACAGGATGTCATCGAGAAGCCGCGCCTGATCGTTGGTTTCCTGGCATTCCTCATGCTTATCCCGCTGGCGATAACGTCCTTCGACATCTGGAAAAAGCGCCTCGGTAAAAATTGGAAACGCCTGCATAAGACCATCTACCTCATTGCGCCGATCGTTGTCCTCCATTATGCATGGAGCAAAAAAGGCGACCTGTTCGCCTTGCAGGGAGAGATCGTCCGCCCGTTGATCTATGGACTTATCGTCGTCATGTTCCTGATCTTGCGCATCCCGCAGGTGCGGAAGGCTGTCGCCTCTTTACGCGACCGCGGCATGGCTCTGTTTCGAAGGCGGAAAGCTCAAACTGAAACATCTCCTTGATTCCCTCACCCCTGCCCCTCTCCCAAAACAGGAGAGGGGTTAATGTTTAAAATATTCCCTTCAAGAACAATAGAAAACCGATGATCCCCAGCGGCACGCCGACGATGGCGCCGACAACCGTCAGGCTGACGATGAACCCGATCAGCATCAACAGGATCCCGATCATCATGGCGAGCAAACGTCCCGTCATCTCGACGATGACCGCCAGCAGTTTCCAGACCGCGGCAAAGGGCCAGAGATACCAGGGGATGTGTCTTTTTTGTGTTGTCATTTCGACCTCCAATGTGTATGGGTGAGAGTCACTTTTACAAAGCATCCCGAAGATAAACAAAGGGAGCAAATAGAGTATCACCTATTAATACGCTCATTTAAAGTTAAAGTAGCACCATCCATGCGCGTGATATAATGCCGCTCATGCCAACCAAATCGACAAAAACAAGAAATAACAAGGAAGAAAAATCGGTAACTGAACCGGAATATTTTGATGAACCTGCCATACAACCGGATGAGTTAATTACCTTCAAGCGAAGCCATTTCTTTTCAGCGTTATCCATATTGACCTTTGCCCTAGGGATCGGCGTCGGGTATGTATTGTGGGGGACAGACCTGGTGCTGGATAAAAGTAAACAAACTGCCTCGCTGGCTGAGGGTCCCGTAGTTGAAGCGCCTGTGGAGGAAAAGCCGCAGTTCGTACGTTACGATATCCCCTCCGAAGATTTTTATGGGATCGGTCCCGCGAACGCCCCCATTACGATAGTCGAGTTCAGCGATTATCAGTGTCCGTTCTGTAAACGCTGGCATGATGAGGTCTATCAATCATTATTGAACGAATACCCGGGCAAGATCCGTCTTGTGTACCGGCACCTGCCGCTGACATCCATTCACCCGGATGCCTTCCCGGCTGCCGAAGCCGCCATGTGCGCCGGTGAGCAAAACGCCTACTGGCAATTCCACGAAAAGTTGTTCAGCAGTGATGCGCTGGGGAGCAGTATCTACTCGCAATATGCGCAGGAGCTGGGTCTGGATATGGCTTCATTCGATTCATGCGTCACGGACCGCAAATATCAGGAAGCCGTTCAATCGGACCTCGACTTCGCCGTCAACCTGGGCGTGCGCTCGACACCGACATTCTTCGTCAACGGCCTTGCCATCGTAGGCGCGCAGCCGCTGGATGTTTTCAAACAAGTGATCGACAAGGAATTGGCGGGGGAGATCCCCTAGTTTACGTTCATATAATTTCATCACCCTCGCGGACTGTTACGCAAATGAAGGGTGTGGAGGAAGAATGAAGAAATTTGTCGCAGTGGCTGGGAATATCGGCGTTGGGAAATCCACGCTCGTGGAGATGCTTTGCGTCCGTATGGGATGGCAGCCGTTCTACGAGCCTGTCACTGAAAACCCGTATCTCGAAGATTTCTACAAAGACATGGGCGCATGGTCGTTCCATTCCCAGATATTCTTCCTAACGCACCGTTTACGTTCGCACCACAAACTCGGTCAGCACCCCACCTCGGTTGTGCAGGACCGCAGTGTGTACGAGGATGCTGAGATCTTCGCCTACAACCTCTTCCTTCAGGGACACATCAGCCAGCGCGACTATCAGTCGTACCGCGACCTGTACGAGACGACATCGCGCCTCCTCCCGCCCCCGGACCTGGTCGTTTACCTGCGAGCCTCCGTCCCCACTTTGATGAACCGCATCGAACGCCGCGGACGCGAATACGAACGCACCATTGCACCTGAATACCTGACCGGCTTGAACAATCTCTACGAACAATGGATCGATAACTTCACACTCTGCCCCGTGCTCTCCGTCCCCGCCGATGAATTGGACTACGTCTCACATTCCGGTCACCTGCGCCTGATCGTGGACAAGGTGCAGGACAAGTTGACCGGCAAAGAGGAAGTCGTCTTCGATGCCGACGAGGTAGCCCGCGCCGCCGCGGATGATTGATCAACAATAAAGAGACTGTCACGCAACAGTGACAGTCTCTTTATTGTTTAATCTGCTGATATCCTTACCGTGGACTTGAACCAGGAACCTAGCAGATAAAAGTTCAAGTCCTACTGGAGTACATTTTTCAATCTTACTTCTAACGGTTTGCGTTATTGGCGCTAGGGCGGGCGTCCAGTACAAGCCTTGTTAGACTGATGCAACTAATTGCTTGCGTAAATTTGATTTCATTTTGACCATTTCGCCTAATGCCTGCGTTGTACTTGCTTTTATCACAGGGGTTAAGGATTCTCCAATTCGAGCAATCTCCAAATTCAGGTAATCAATTTCAGTTTCCCTACCTGCATTGATATCTTGCAGGGTAGAGATGAGTTGCCCATCTGATTTCTTGCTTATGGCAAATATCTGTTGCATGATCTCTTCCGCGCTTAACCTGATGCCTATATTATTTGCGATAACCAGACATTCATTAACAATTTCTTCTGCGAGCAGAGATGCTTTTTCGTCACGAGCAAAAATACCATTGTCAACTTCCAGCAGCGGGCAGATCGAGTTAAATACAGCGTTGATTATTGCTTTCTTCCAAACTTCCCGTGTGATGTCATTGTGTGAAATAAATGGGAATGCGGTCGTGTTCAACTCATTAACCACGATGTCTAATTCTTGTTGGTTACCCCTGACGATACCGATTGGAGAAGCAGCGATAGGAACGAACTTATACGAATTGTCCCCGTCCTTTTGGCTGGTCGCGTATAAAACACATCGGTAGATTCGCGCGGCATCCAAGTTTAGAAACGGTTTTTCAACACCAACACCATTTTGCATAATGACCAAAGGTGAGGATATTTCCATGCCTTTCAATCGGGTTGCAATCGAATCGTTCGCATACGATTTTGCTGAAACCACAATGACCCCGTCTATATCC
>DNDO01000003.1:0-479 GCA_003484265.1 Anaerolineae bacterium | reverse complement strand
TACATCTGTGCTGGTTCGGACGGCAAGTACTTCTTTTCCCTGATTGAGCAGGTATGTTGCCAGTGAGAACCCAATTGCACCTGCTCCAATGACGTAAATCTTATCTTTCATTTTTATATCCTGCGCCTTTTGATTCTCTACTGTGGAATTAATGCACGACGATGGAATAAACTGAATAAGTATGCATATAGGATTGCTCGCAGTCAGCCGCACGCTTTGCTAGGCGGTTCCCCATGGATCTGCGAAGTCGCGCGTGCTGATATCCTTACCGTGGACTTGAACCAGGAACCTAGTGGTTAACGGTTCAAGTCCAAATAATGCCTTTGCCTTACGAACGATACATATTAACGGTGAATATCGCTGATAGTGCAGATATTAAGGATTCAATTGTTGAGATTTCCTCAGGTTTCATAATATCCTCCTTAAATAATATATTTCTGATAAATGCTGTTAAATAAATCATATAGGAAAGTTCGATA
>DNDO01000169.1:7596-8178 GCA_003484265.1 Anaerolineae bacterium | reverse complement strand
CGCATTTTTTATAGGAGATAAGATTATGTCCGCAGAAACTAATAAACAGCTTGTTCAGTTGTGGATTTTGGAAGGATGGAATAAGAATAAGAACAAGGAAGTTATTGAGCAGGTTTTTGCCCAAAACTGGATAGATGGGAATCCTTCTTTTACTGACCAACCACAAGGAATTGAAGGAGCACTATACTTTGTCAATGTGTATCGAAATATCTTTCCTGATATTCAATTTGAGTTGACGCATATCATTTCGGATGAAAAATTTGTTACTTTTAGATTCGTGGCAGAGGCTACTCATCAGGGAGAATTTATGGGCATTAATCCCACTGGTAAACGTGTAAAATTCTCTGGTATTGTAATTCATCGGGTTGAGAACAACCGATTTGTTGAGACTTGGAACGAGATTGACCTCTTAGGTATCAAAAATCAATTGGAGAAAAACTAAATTCTACGACAAAATTTCCTCTCATCCAAGACAGCCGACCGAACAAAGCGTCCCGTAAGAGCATCAGGATAATGCACTTGACGGGTGGGATTGCCCAGCGGCATTTTCTGGCTTTATCTACACCCAAGCAGAATCCTGCT
>DNDO01000169.1:1829-7382 GCA_003484265.1 Anaerolineae bacterium | reverse complement strand
CCCAAGCAGATTCCTGCTCTCAAAGTTTTGTCCACGCCCGCCAACCCGCAAGTATCCCCTAAAGGGGATGATGTCGCAAACCGTTCGGCGGCTTCTTACTTAGAACGCAAAGGAAACTATGAAAAACAATAGAGATTCTTTCATATCAGGCTTCTTCAAACTTGAATCTGCTGGCGGCATTATTCTTATGTTCGCGGCTGCTCTTGCTATGTTGCTGGCAAATACACCCCTGCAATCTTATTACACATTGCTTCTTGATACCCCCGTTGAAATTCGAGTTGGCGCTCTTGAGATAGCAAAACCATTATTACTCTGGATCAACGATGGATTAATGGCGGTCTTCTTTTTTTTGATCGGGCTGGAATTGAAACGGGAGCTTATTGAAGGTGAGCTTTCAAATAAACGAAATATTATTCTACCTGGCATAGGAGCAATTGGCGGTATGGTGGTTCCAGCGTTAATTTATACCTATTTTAACATTGGTGATCCTGTAGCTATGAAAGGTTGGGCTATTCCAGCAGCAACTGATATTGCTTTTGCATTAGGCATACTATCCTTGCTAGGGTCGAGAGTTCCTACCAATATAAAGGTATTTCTTACCTCGGTAGCAATTTTCGATGATATAGGCGCAATTTTAATTATTGCCCTTTTCTACACAGCAAATATTTCATTGCCCGGACTTTTAATAGTAGCTTGTTGTATCCCCATTCTTGTTTTTCTAAATAAGCGTGGTATAGAATCAAAAAGCGTATATCTGCTAGTCGGCATCATTATGTGGGTGGCAATGCTGAAATCTGGCGTTCATGCGACGCTAGCAGGTGTTATTGTGGCTATGTTTATTCCCATAAAATCTAAAACCGAACCTCATTATTCACCTCTTAAAAGTTTGGAGCATGACCTTCATACAGTAGTCGCTTTTTTTGTCTTACCCGTCTTCGCATTTGCCAATGCAGGAATAAGCTTTATAAATATTAGTTCTGAGCAATTTTTCCATACTGTTCCTGTGGGCATCGCACTTGGTTTAATTATTGGCAAGCAAGTCGGTATTTTCGGGTTGTGCTGGCTTTTCATAAAACTAAAGTTTACCAACCTGCCGTCTGGTATGTCTTGGAGTTCTTTGTATGGGACGGCGGCGTTGTGTGGCGTAGGTTTCACTATGAGTCTATTTATCGGCTCACTCGCGTTTGAAGAAACAGGTATCAATTTATTGTTTGACGAGAGATTGGGTATTATCCTGGGTTCACTTGTATCGGGTGTTGTAGGCTACCTCGTGCTTCGTGCAAGTTTACGTTCTAATGTGTAACAGTTCGTCATATTGACGATGGCATCATTTTTCAGTTAGCAAGTCTTGCGTTCATAGAGCAGCCGAAAAGTGGGATTTGCCACGAATTAGGAGCATTTTTCTGGTTTCGGGGTAATACTGCTTTCGCGCCTGCTCTACGTCCGCCCACTTGCGACTAACGCAAACCGTTACCCACAACTTTTAAAACTCCCGTTAAACCAAAGGTTAACGGGAGTTTTTGATTCTTGTAATATTTCCACCCATACTTGTTACTATTTATAGTAGAACAGTACATTAGAGGTTCGAGACATTATATGGATGAAAGAAAACAAAAACAGATCTTCGACGAGTGGCTGAGCGAGCATAAAGGCATCATGTTCAAGATCATCCGCGCCTATGCGTTCAACCCGCATGATGCAGACGACCTTTTTCAGGAAATTTCATTGCAAATGTGGAAGTCCATTCCCGAGTTCCGCGGTGAATCAAAGGCATCCACGTGGATCTATCGCGTCGCGCTATACACGGCAACGGTCTGGGTGCGGAACGAGAAGAAACGTCCGCCCACCCAGCCGCTTGCGGACGTGGAGCATGCATTGACCTTGACGGACCGTCCGCGTGACGACCGCTCCGATTGGCTGTACCAGCAGATCGGTCAACTTGAGCCGATAGATCGTTCCGTGTCTCTCTTATTGCTGGATGGTTTTAGCTACAAGGAAATGGCGGAGATGCTCGGCATCTCTGAAAGCAATGTCGGTGTCAAGGTACACCGCATCAAACAATATTTGATAAAAGAATCGAAGGAGGTAGAACGCCATGGACTTTGAAGAATTACAGGTCATTTGGAACAATCAAAATAATGAAAAGTTGTATGCCATCAATGAGAACGCGCTGCATACCTACATCAGGAAAAAGGGGAAATCCATCGGCAGGTTGGTGAATATATTCGAGTTCATCCTGATCGCTGTAAATCTCTTTGTCGGCATCTGGCTGACCGTCGAATCACTGGACAACGACAATCCGTCCACGCAATCCGTTCTGGCGGTCTTCTATCTGGCTTTCGCTGTCTACGGGTTGATCCGCAGATTTCTGAGACGCAACGAGGAGAAACCCTTCGCGCACACGATCGTCGGCGAATTGGATAAGGCGATCTGGCGCATCGATTATTTGATGAAGAGGAGCCGGGGCACAATTTACTGGTATCTCCTTCCACTTGTCTTGATATTCGCTGGTATGGCAGTCTTTGATAGTAGATTGATCTCGGTGACCGGTATGCTCGCCATCTTGACCATCACCACCTACTTTGCAGAACGCTGGGAATTCAAAAAGTTCCACCTTCCCAAGAAACGCAACCTTGAAGCCCTGCGTGAAAAGCTGACCGCTCAGGAACACCAGTAATTCCAACTTAATGATCGAATACTCTCACTTGAACCAGGGTCAGCGGGACATTTATTTATGACCTTCAGAATGACGTATAATTTTCTTCATCATCCAACCTGTACAAATTAGACAAAGGAGACGCTATGAAATTCAAACGCACTTTTATAACCTTAACCATTCTTGCCCTCATGGCGCTGGCCTGTGGAGGATTTGGGACAGCGCCTGAACCAGCCGACGCTCCCCCGCCTCCTGTTGAGGAAGGAACATCAAGCGAAACAGGCGACCCATCTTCAAACGCCCCGGATGCTGTGCTCAACCTCGACGATGCCGCGCTTTACGACCTCCCAGAGGACGTTAACTCTTATCTCACCACACTGGAATACCGGTTCGAAGCGCCTGGACCGGTCACGGGTGCGGTCCGCATGGAAAGTGCGACACAGGTCGAGCCTTATGAGACCACACTTGAATTTAAAACAGAAGGGCGGGCAGTTTTGGGCGGCGGCGAATTGTTCACATTCACCCAGGTAGCCGGCACACAATATGCCGTTTATACGGGGTTCGATTGTGTTGTCGGCGCGCCTGGCTCACAGGAAAATCCGTTCGCTGTCATGCTGGATATCGGCGGGATGCTCAAAGGCGAGGCGCAGTTGATCGGTGAAGAGACCGTGAATAACATGGAAGCGTATGCATACGCCATCACACAGGACAATATCGATGTCAACGACCCAGCCGGCGCGGGCGTGGAAACGATCAACGAAAGCCGCATCTACATTGCAAGGGACGGGGGTCATGTCCTCCGCCTGATGATCGACGGAACCGGGCGGGTCTCTGTCCTCAGCGGCGACTCATCGCTTTTGGGTGACGTATATTACGAACTCAATTATTTCGATTTCGGTGTGCCTGTTGACGTGCAGATTCCCTCCGAGTGCCCGCTCGGCGGCGCGGTGGACGTTGATTACCCCCTCCCAGCAGATGCGACGGACATAACCAATGTAAGCGGCGTTGTGGCATTCGACACAGGAATGACGACGGACATTCTCATCAATTTCTATAAAGCTGAAATGCCTGCTTTAGGCTGCAGTGCGCCGCAGGAAACGATCACGCCTCAACTAACCACGCTTACCTTCGAATGTACTTCCGGCACGGTCACCATGATCCTCACGCCGAATGAGTCAGGCGGGATAGCGGTCACCATCTTTAAGCCGTAACCAGAAACGAGACCGCATTTACTCGATCCTTTGCCTGGCGCCCAGGCGGTTATCAATGAAGGCGCACGCATTGCAGTGGCCGACGCCATTACGCTCGTATTCCTGTTTGCATTCGTTGCCGCCGCACTTGCTTTGACTGCCACCTTCTTCTCCCCGCGCACAGAATTGAAGGAGAGGACAATGGAAGTCGAGCCCCTGCCCGTAAGTACGGACTAAGAATCTGCTCGTCAAAACTTTACAGTTACAAGGAGAATTCAAATAATGGAAACACAAACGAGCAAGGGAAAAGGCTGTCTGGCGACGATCTCATCGATGGGCATATTTCTTCTGGTCGGTGTGGGGCTTTCAATTTGGGGTTGGAACATTTTACAGAATGCGCGCGCCAGTGAGTCCTGGCCCACCGCCGACGGCATCGTGACGAGGTCGGAAGTCACATTCAGCACTGATGCCGAGGGCGGCGACTCGTATCAACCGAAAGTGACGTATAAATATGAGGCGAATAATCTTTCCTATGAAAACGACACGATCAAGTTCGGGGAGAACAGTTACGGCAGCAATAGAAAAGCTGATGAGATCGCCGGCAACTACCCCGTCGGCAAGAATGTAACCGTGTATTATGATCCCGAAAGACCCGAGAGGTCGGTGCTGGAGCCCGGCGTCACCGGCGGGAGTTATCTGGTGCTTGGCATTGGCGCCTTTTTTATCCTGCTCACAATGATACTCGCGCCCGTAACTTTATTTCTCCGAAACAAGGCATGACTGTAAATATAACGATCGCAACGATGGACCTGTCGCCTGCAATTGCGGATGTGTTGCATCAGGCATTTCTCGAGTATGAGCCGCTCTATACTTCGCAGGCGTTCGCGATAACAACTCCGACCGCGGAGCAGATCCAAAAGCGTTGGGATGAGGGTCCTGTTTGGGCGGCGATGCAGAACGAGGCGTTGGTCGGAACCGTTTCGGCTGTAGGCAAGGAGACTTCGTTGTATATAAGAAGCATGGCGCTCCTTCCATCTGCGAGAGGTCAGGGAGTCGGTAGGGCATTACTTGAAGAGGTCGAACGCTTTGCACGCGAAAACGCCTTTCCGCGGATGTTCCTAAGCACCACCCCGTTTCTGACCAGCGCCATCAGGCTGTATGAAAATTACGGATTTCGCCGCACGGAGGCGGGTCCGCACGATCTATCGGGTACGCCTCTATTCACCATGGAGAAAATACTCGGCAGGTAGGGTGGTATGATTGCGGAAGAATATCGACTCTACATCAAGGAGGATGAACATGGCTTTGGTACAAATTACAACGGTTCAGGGGAACGTCCCTGTTACGGTTTTTCAAATTCAAGACCGCGTTAATCTGGGAAATTACAAGGAACTTGAGGAAACCGCCAAAAAGGCATACGAGGACGGCATGCGCGATCTGGTCATCGACCTGAGCATGTCCGATTCACTTACCAGTATCGGAATCCGCGCGTTGGTGGTCATTCATAAGATGCTCTCCACAGAAAACGGAAAGCACCTCAAATTGACCGGGATCAAGCCACCCATTCACGACATGCTCCAGGTGGCGGGTATCACGCAATTCATCGAGATCTACGATTCGGTCGAAGACGCTGTCGCGTCATTCTAACTGCCGGCAACATTAACCATCATCACCTTCGAACTTAAGAGCCTCGCAACGGAATATGTT
>DNDO01000169.1:0-1568 GCA_003484265.1 Anaerolineae bacterium | reverse complement strand
CGCTTTATGATTATCACGATTTTATTTTCACAGTTTGCGTGCGGTACTTCTTAAGCGCTTCCCACCCTACCAGCATTTTCTCTTTCTCGTCCCATAGGCGGAAGAACAACGCACTCAGGCTCTGACCGAGGGTCAGCGGCTCGATCTGGAATTCGGGGTTTTCGTTGTGGCATTGCTCGAGTTTATAGTTGGGGATCTTCGGGCTCAAGTGATGTATGTGGTGAAAACCGATATTGCCCGTGAACCACTGCAGCACCTTCGGAAGTTTATAGAACGAACTGCCGTCCATGCCTGCACGGAAAAATTCCCAGTTGGCGTGGCGCTCCCAATAGGTGGGCTCAAAATTATGCTGGACATAGAACAACCAAACGCCAGCCGAACAAATGAACAAGCGCATGGGGATTTCAATCAACAGGAAAGCCTTCAAGCCGATGGCGTAAATGATCCAGCCGTAGAGCGCCAAGATGGCGATGTTCGTCCAGATTACGCTGTTCTTTTCGCGCCTGCCAGCCTGCCCGCCCCAAAAGCGATGGAACACAGTAAACACCAGAAATGAACTGATGGTGAACAGGAACAATGGGTTGCGCAAAATACGATAGCCCACTTTTCTATACCATGGCGCCGCAAGATATTCCTCCACGGTCATCGTGTACACATCGCCGACGCCGCGCCGGTCAAGGTCTCCAGCCGAGGCATGGTGCATGGCATGTGAATGTCTCCATTCGTAGAACGGGGTCAAGACCAGCACGCCCAGGATCAGCCCCAGTTTGTCGTTCATTTTCAATCTCTTGAAAAATGAACCATGACAGCAATCATGGAAGATGATGAACAAGCGTGTCATAAACCCCGCGGTCGGGACGATCAACAAAAGGGTCAGCCAATAGCTCACCTCCAAACTGCGGTACGCAAGATACCACAATGCGATGAACGGGATCAGCGAATTGGCTACCTGCCACCAACTGCGCCACGCATCAGGGAAGGAGTATTTCGACACCACGGCCTGCCATTTAAATTTTTCAGTTGCCATAAAAACCTCCAATCAGATTTCGTACCTATTGTACTTTATCAAGCAACTCAGATAAAGACAATTCGGACATGGATCGCACAATTAAGTTTGCACTCTTGATATTTAATTGGGATGTGATCGAATTTGGCACTGCTACAACGAAGATTCCCGCCTGATTCGCCGCTTTAATTCCATTTGGGGAATCCTCAAAGACCACCGCTTCCTTCTTCTGGACCTGCAATTGATTCAGCGCCAAAAGGTATAAATCCGGGTTGGGTTTGGTCCTGCCAACACCCACATCGTCCGAACAGATGACTTTGTCGAAATGGTCGAAGATGCCGAGGCGTTTTGCATGAGTATCCACCCACGCATGGGATGAACTCGAGGCAATCGCAAGTTTCAAACCGTGCGATATCGCCTCGTGAATAATCTCCACGACACCCGGCAAAATGGACGACCTCGCAATGACCGCGTCACACTCCAAGCGGTGACGGGAGCGCATCGAAGCAGAGTCCACCTGTCCTTGCGAAAGAAGCGAGAGGTGATCGGCGGGATCAAAATT
>DNDO01000172.1:21777-35876 GCA_003484265.1 Anaerolineae bacterium | reverse complement strand
GTGGAGCTGCAATGGATTGGTGTCGGCACATGGGAATCGCCGGTAAACGTCGTCCCTGAAAAACATCTCGAGGCTTGGCTGCTTACACAGGAAAACCTGAAAAACGACAGCCCACAGGCGATGGCAAAAATCGAAAGGGACGAAGTTGTCGAAAAAATGAAGGAGCTGATCCAAAAAGTTCCTCTGGAAACGTACGAAGG
This sequence comes from Anaerolineae bacterium, assembly GCA_003484265.1. GTDB lineage: Bacteria > Chloroflexota > Anaerolineae > Anaerolineales > Villigracilaceae > Defluviilinea. The sequence goes on along the minus strand of DNDO01000172.1, from coordinate 35,676 downwards.
CTTTTTCATTACAACGAAACAGTCGAAACGAAACTGGAAACATACGCCCGGAAAACGGGAATATCCCAAACTGGAAAGTGACGATGACACCTACACTTTGCCGGAAGATGATATGGCACAAGTCGCCGAGAGAATGCTTGTAATGTGGAACAATCTGCAGGAAGATAATGCTGAACTCGATGAATCAACAACAGACCACAATAACAACCTGAAGATCCTGCTTTTGGAATATCGAAAACTGCTGATTGAAACGATAGAATTCATCAAAGCCAAAAAAGAGACGATCCCTCCAAACCTGCAGGAAGCAGTCTCCCATATAGACAATCAGATCGGCTATCACTGGATAAGAAGATCGTAAATATGTTCAAATTTAATATCAATGCTGAAATCAATAATGCGAGGAACAACAACATGGCGATCGTCGCGCTCGAATCGACCGTTCTCACGCATGGACTCCCCCGCCCGCAGAATTTACAACTAGCACAAGATATGGAAACTGCCGTGCGCGGGTCAGGCGCAGTCCCGGCTACGATCGCCTTCCTGGACGGTCGCCTTCACGTCGGATTAACCGACACGGAACTTGAAAGGCTCGCAAATGAAGATAACGTGCTCAAAGCGGGTCCGCGCGACTTTGCCACAGCCATCGCCAAGAAATTATTCGGAGGTACAACCGTTGCAGGGACGATGCTCGCATGCAAACATTCTGGCATCAAAGTATTTGCCACAGGCGGAATCGGCGGTGTGCATCGTGAGTCGAACTTTGATATTTCTGCTGATTTACAAGCGCTGGCAAATATTCCCATGGTCGTTGTTTGTGCGGGAGCGAAGGCAATACTGGATTTGCCCGCCACGCTCGAATATCTCGAAACCATGAGCGTACCCGTCGTGGGCTATGGCACAGATGAATTTCCCGCATTCTACTCTCGTGAAAGCGGGTTTGATGTAAGTGTGCGGTTAGATAGCGCGGAAGAGATCGTCAGGTTTGCGATGGCGCATTGGGAGGCGGGGTTGCATAGTGCTGTCCTCGTAGCGAATCCTCTTCCTGAAACGGAAGCAATTTCGAGGTCAGAGATGGAGCCGTTTATTGAGCAGGCAAATCGCGAAGCACACGACCAGGGCATCCATGGCAAGGAAGTCACGCCTTTCCTGCTCCAAAGAATAAACGAACTTACGAACGGAAAATCTATGCAGGCAAACCTGGCTCTTTTGTTGAACAATGCCCGTCTCGCGGCGCAAATCGCATTATCGCTACACGCAAATCAACTTCGAAAGGCGGCATGATGAAAAACGAATTTACTCTATCAGAAGTATTCAATTCAACAGCATCTGAAATATACAATGCCTGGCTGACCAGTGACGGACATTCTGCCATCACAGGAAGTACCGCAAAAGTCGATGGTAATATCGGCGGAAAGTTTTCAGCATGGGATGGGTATATCTTCGGCACGACTCTCGAACTGATGCCGAATCAACGCATCGTTCAAGCCTGGCGGACAACTGAATTCGCCGAAGATGCGCCCGATTCTCGTCTGGAAGTTTTGTTCGAGCAAATTGATGGCGGCACGAGGGTCACGCTCATCCACACAAATTTGCCTGAAGACCAGGCGGACGAATACAGACAGGGATGGGAGGATTTCTACTTCAAGCCAATGAGGGAATATTTCGGGCAGTAGAAGCAATTCAATCGAAACCTTGACAAAATAGAACACATGTTCTAAAATCGAAACGTTGTCACCCTTTGACTAAGGAGGTCGTAATGGCTACGTATCGAAAAAATGGACTTGGTTCATTATTCCGCAATATATCAGGACGCCGTATGCAGAGAGGCGCTGCCTGGGGTGGAATGATCGCTTTTGCGCTATTAGCGTTCGAAATCTTCAATTTCGGCACCACACAATTTGCACTCACCGATATCCTCGGTGATTTGAAATTTGCCGGTTTCCGCTGGGCAAGCATCCTTGCCATCGCCTTTTGCGGGATAGACTTTGCCGGCATCGCCCGGATTTTCACTCCCGAACAGGGGCAGGACGAACCCGCCGAAGTTTGGTATCTGCTCGGCGCTTGGTTCCTTGCGGCGGTATTTAATGCATCGCTCACGTGGTGGGGTGTCTCGGTTGCCATCGTCAATCACTCAAGCGCAAGCGGAGACGCAGTTATCAGCGCTACTACAATGACAAAGGCTGTACCCATCTTTGTGGCGGCAATGATCCTACTAATCCGTGTGTTGTTGATACAAACTTTTTCGATTGCTGGAGATCGCCTGTTCACAACCGACCAACAACGTTCCTATGGCAGCTCGCGTCCGCGACCCACTCAACAACAGACCTATCGTCCCACAACTTCGCCAGCGCTGCGCCCAGCTTCGAGCATTAATCGCCCTGTGCCAACCAACACGTACCGTCCTGCCGCTAAACCTGCACATCAGACTTCGTTTGCCCGCCCCGAACCCACATACCACAACGTTTCCTTTAGCGGACAGGCTGACAGCGATCGTTCATACGATGCTTAGAGTCTACAACTTTTAATTCCGAACTCACATTCGAGCTCGGGTTTCCATTAAACTAGAGGAACCTATACATATGCCCCGTGCTCGCACTTCCAAGCAAAATACCCGGCAGACAGCCGCATCTTCATACGGAAACGGCTGTCTGCCTATTTATTCGATGCCGATCTTTGCTGTATTTATGATCACCTGCCTTATCACAGCGCTCTCGTTCAGCACGCCTATCATAACTTCCGCATCTCCACAAATCACGACGACAAACCTTTCCCCGATCTTTACACGGGAAATCCAATACTGGGCAAATGATATAACCCGATGGGCAAACACATCATCCCTCGACCCGAATCTGGTCGCTGTTGTTATGCAGATCGAATCTTGCGGTGACCCTCGCGCGCTATCAAGCGCAGGCGCGAAGGGACTTTTTCAAGTAATGCCATTTCATTTTCAATCGGGCGAGGATCCATACAATCCTGAGACAAACGCACTGCGAGGTTTGAATTACCTTTCACGCTCCCTTAACACAGCTCGCGGAAACGTCCGCCTTGCTTTAGCGGGATACAACGGAGGCATCGGCGTCATCACGCGCGGCGAATGGACATGGGCTTCCGAAACAATGAGATATGTGTTTTATGGAGCGCCAATCTACGAAGATTCGCTCGCAGGGATGGCATCCAGCCCAAAATTGGAGGAGTGGTATCAGAATTATGGGGCAGGCTTATGCAGGCAGGCAAGCAACAGGCTGGGAATTATTCCTTAGGTAATCATTGGCAGCCAAATTGCGAATGTAGTCCCCTGCCCCTCTTTCGAATCGACTTCAATCCGCCCGCCATGATGCTCCACGATCCATTTGGTAATTGACAAACCCAAGCCAAAGCTTGTCGCCCGCCCGCGGGTGCGTGATTTCTCGGCACGATAGAATCGCTCAAAAATGTGGGGCAGGTCTTCGGAAGGGATTCCCGGTCCGTTATCCCGACAAATTATGCGTGCCTGGTCGCCGACTTTCGCCACGCTCAGATAGACGTCTCCATCCTGGGGCGTGTATTGGATGGCATTCCCCACGAGATTTATGAGGACTTGCTTCAACCGGTCACGGTCACCTTTCACTTGCATTTGATCGATCTCATTAAGATGCACACGGACTTTGTTCCCAGCGATAACGCGCATTTCCTGAAACACCTCCGTGATCAAAATATCCAGTTCAACGGATCGAAATGAAAGAGGCAGTTTCCCAGACTCAGCCTGGGCAAGCATCAATAAACCGCCCACCAACCGCGTGAGCCGTCCTGCTTCCTGATCAATACTGATTAGCGATTCGTCATCGAACTGCTTCATGCGGCGGATTAGGTCAACATTGCCCTTAATTACCGTCAGCGGCGTACGCAGCTCATGGCTGACATCTGCAAGGAAACGCTGCTGTGAAATGAATAGTGCCTCAAGCCTCTCCAATGTTTGATTGAACGTATTCACCAGATCGCCGATCTCATCGTCATTCAAACCATGATGCGGAATTCGACGCGATAGATCGTCTGCACGGTTGATATGTTCAGCAGTGTCCACAATGGTCTTAAGAGGCGCCAGGGTCACACCAAGCGTAAACCATGTAACGACTCCCGCTATCACCACACCGTATAACCAGGTAACCAGTAACACATAGACCAGATACGTCCGCGCGGTTTCGATGGAATCAAGTGGTACCGCCACCTGTAAAACCGCTACTTGATCGCTCCCTTGCTTGAGCGGAATACTCAACACTCGCAATGAACGGTTTCCCACATTCGTTTCACGAAAACGTGGATTGTCTACCCTGTAATTAAGCGGGTCAAATGGAAGTTCACCGCCTCCGAGCGCTCCATAGCTATCTTGCAATGTATCGTTCAAACCCCATATCTGAGCATGGATGTCAACATCCATATCTTCCGATATCGGGCCAAACTTAACTTCCTTTAGATAGTTCACACGAGATGCCGCTATGAACTCCCCGGCAGTGACTTCCAGTTTGTCATCCACCTGACTCAGCAGGACTATGTCAACAAGCGAGTATGCCGCCGCGCCAAAGATAAGCAACACCGCACCCATCAGCAGAGAATACAAAAAGGTCAGGCGGACGCGCAGAAACATTTTAGGTTTTGATTACAGTTTGGAATTTACAAGCAATGGCCGGGTAAAGTACATCAAGGATTCTCGCGCATCACATAGCCAACACCGCGCACAGTATGGATTAGACGCATTTCTCCATCCGCCTCAAGTTTCTGTCGCAGATATCGGATATAGACCTCGAGAACATTGCTCTCGCCGCCAAAATCATATCCCCACACCCGGTCAAAAATTACCTCACGAGTCAGCACCTGTTTGGGATGGCGCAAAAAGAGTTCGAGTAATTCATATTCTTTCGCAGTTAGTGATATAGTGCGTTCTTCGCGCGATGCCTGCCGTGAGCCGGTATCCAAAGATAGGTCTGCAAACTTCAATACAGGGATACGTTCCGGTTGTGTCCGGCGCAGCAACGCACGCACACGAGCAAGCAATTCATCAAGGTTGAATGGCTTGATCATGTAATCGTCTGCCCCGGCGTCGAGTCCCTGAATACGGTCCTGTACGGTATCTTTTGCCGTCAACATCAGGATCGGGATTGAACCGCCCGTCCGCAAGCGATGACATACCTCCAAGCCGTCCATGCCGGGCAACATCCAATCTAAGATCACTAGGTCAGGCGTATGGTCGCGTGCAAGTATCAGCCCCATCCGTCCATCAGTTGCAGAGTCTACCGTGTAGCCCTCATATGCAAGGCCGCGCTGGAGCAGTTTCAAAATCTGCTGGTCATCTTCAATGATCAGGATGCGTTCGTTCATGGCACTCTCCTAATCAAAATATACCACAACTTGATTATTCAATAATTGGATAAATTTCATCGTTTCCCGTCAAACAACAACCGATTCACTTTAAAGGTTTTGACGTTCCGCAATTTGAACTTTTATTATCCTGTCAGTCCCAGCTTTTCCTTCAACCATTTTTTTCTATCGTCTATTGCTTCTGAATTTAAACCATGACCCGCTTCATACCAATTCATTGCACGAGGCTCATTTGCCGATTCAAAGAATTCCTCGGCGCGATCTTTCGGAACATGCGGATCATCTGTACCAAATTGAAAGAAAATCGAGGCAGGCGAAAGCTGTGAAATGTGCACTATTGGGTCGATTTCAGACATCTGCTTTTTAAAGGCTTCACGCGCATCTCCCTCCAGTTTAGGCAGGTACAGGTACCAGTCGGAAAAACGAGGCGTTGCCGCCATGACGATGTAATGACTTGGGCGTTGGTCAAGGCTTCCAGCCAAGACACCGTACATCCCGCCAAAATCATGACCGACGTAAGCAAATCGATTCCCATCCACACCAGGCTGGGAGAGGAGTAAATCCATGGCTCGGCGGATATTCACGACCTCTTCAATTGAATTCTGCCTGTCGTCATCTTGTGTGCGTTTGAGGAAGAAATCAGCATCAGACCATAGCGTTTCAATTAACAGGCAGATTGCCCCGCTACGCGCCATTTGTTTGGCTTCCTCTATAAATTGACTACGATTTGAATCGCGCGATTCCGGTTCATACCAATGGACATAAAGAATTGCAGAGAGTGACCGATTCCCCTCGGGGCGAAACAATTCCATGACGCGACGATAACCAAAAGGAGTTTGCATCACCAATAATTGACGTTCGAGTCCGTCTTCCACCCGCCTGCTGATGATTCGAAGATCGTTCAATTCAAACCTTTGATATTTTTGCATTTCAGAGAGCATGACGACTCCTGGATGATCGAGTTCCATTATTATATAGGAATTGCCCTGCTTGACACCATTCTCTGGAAGTGTATAATCACGCCTAATAAGACCGCGTGAAACCAAGTACCTGTTCACCAGATTCAGAAAGTTGTCGGTCAATGCGAGACAACCGGGTTTTCAGGGAAATCCCCTTCACCAGATCGCTTCCGCAGGAGCAAGGTCATCACATTACTCGACCAGCTGTAAGGAAGACGCGAGCGCCCGTTATAGCGCACTCCGAGGCCGCAAAAGAGCGCGGTAAAAGCAGGTGGCACCACGAGACGCCCCCTCGTCCTGCAAATGGACCGGGGGCGTATTCTATTCCCGCACACGGAGGTGCAATATGTTAGACATAAACTTAATTCGAGAAAATCCGGAGCTTGTCCGCACAGCGCTCAAGAACCGCCAGATGGATGCGTCTTCGATAGACGACATTCTTCTGCAGGATGAAAAGCGCCGAACTCTTCTCACTGAAGTTGAAAAACTTAAAGCGGAGCGCAACGTAGTCTCGAAAGAGATCAGCAAAATAAAGGACACAGGCGAACGCGAAAAAAAGATCAGCGCGATGCGCGAAGTTGGAGACAAGATCGCCGCGCTCGATAAGGAAGTTGCAGGTGTAGAGTTAGAATTATCCTCATTAACCAGTGCCCTGCCCAATGTCCCGGATGAACGGACTCCGATTGGCGCATCAGAAGAGGATAATATTGTCCTGCGGACAGTCGGTCAACTCCCTACATTCAACTTCGCGCCAAAAGCCCACTGGGACTTGGGTCCCGCATTGGGTGTCATTGACTTTGAACGCGGCACCAAGATCACAGGTTCACGATTCTATGTGTTGAGCGGTGCCGGCGCACAGTTACAGCGCGCTCTGATCGCATTCATGCTCGACCTGCATATTAAACAAGGATATACCGAAAAATACCTGCCTTTTATGGTAAAACACGATACGGTCTACGGTGCAGGGCAATTGCCCAAATTCGCAGAAAACCTATACAAAGACCATGAAGAGGATCTGTATTTTGTGCCGACCGCTGAAGTGCCTTTGACAGGTATTCACATGGACGAAATTCTCGAGGAGGCGCAATTGCCATTGTTGTACACTGCATACACACCTTGCTTCCGCCGCGAGAAGATGAGCGCGGGACGCGATGTACGCGGCATCAAACGTGGGCATCAATTTGACAAGGTCGAGATGTATATGTATGCAAAGCCCGAAGATTCGGATGAATTGCTCGAAAAGATGCTTAAAGACTCAGAAGCAACTTGCACCGCCTTGGGATTGCCCTATCGCGTGAAACAACTTTGCACCGGTGATATTGGCTTCGGGTCAGCGATCACATACGACATCGAAGTTTGGGCGGCTGGATGTAACGAGTGGCTCGAGGTATCATCGGTCTCAACCGTCCGCGACTTTCAAGCTCGCCGCGCAAATATAAAGTATCGCCCTGCCGATGGCGGCAAGGCCCGGTTCGCCCACACCTTGAATGGATCAGGCTTGGGACTCCCGCGCACACTGATCGCGGTCATCGAGAATAACCAACAAGATGACGGCTCGGTCATTATCCCCGAAGCCCTTCGCCCCTGGATGGGCGGCGTGGACTTCATCAAGCCATAACAGAACGATCAGACTTGTGAGGTCATTAAGCGCTCACAGGTCTGATCTGAATAAAGGACAAAAAATGCCCGATTGGCTTCCATTCTTTCTGCAGGTTGCTCTTGAAACGATCACCTTGTTCGTGCTATTCGTGGGGCTGATCGGCTTGATCATTCCGGTCTTCCCCGGGCTTGTAATCATGTGGCTTGCCACCCTCGCGTACGCCTTAATACAAAACGCGGCGGGCATGATGACGACTTGGGATTGGGTTGCGTTCGCGATCATCACCTTACTCATGATTGGAGGCAACATTGCTGATAACGTTATTATAGCCAGCAAGATGCGCGACCAGTTCATCCCCTGGAGCTCGATCATTATGGCATTCGCAGCGGGCATCATTGCGAGTATTATCCTGACGCCAATCGTTGGCTTGGTCGCTGCTCCGCTTGGGCTGTATGTTGCAGAATATCGCAGGCTCAAAAATCGGGATGACGCTTGGAAATCCACAAAGGCATATATGATCGGTTGGGGCTGGGCATTCGGGGCAAGGTTCGCGGTTGGAATTGTGATGATCGGCTTATGGATGTCCTGGGCCTGGTTGTAAATTCGATACTAATCTAGGATTTTCTATTTTAGGTTTTCGATGACGCTTCGCGCCACAACTTCAGCCTGCTCACCATTAAATATGCGGATCAACGCCCCATGTATGAGCGGACCAAACATTGAGATCGCGTCGGCCGATGGAATGGGATGCGATGCGAGCAACACATTATCGACCTCTTCCTGAATGGTTTCATTTTCCCAAACACCCAACGCCAGCGGGCGGGTCGGCAGGTAGCCTGAAGCCTGTGTCCATTCAGCCATGTATTCGCTTTCGACCAGGTGAGAAGCGAGTTCAACTGCCAGCGGCAGATTCTCCGCACTGGGGCCCGCCAACGCCCAGACCCAACCGTCACCTATAGAATCAGGGACATCATCCAATCCTAATAAGGCAGTGTATGCCCCGCTATTTACTTTTATATCGCTGGACGCCCAAATTACGGAAATATCCGAATCACCGTTGCGATAATATTCCAACGCTTTCGCGTCTGATTGAATCTCCTTGTATGACAATGGGATCGCACCAGCTTCGTATGCGCGTTGATAATGAGAGAGAACATCCACTAAAACATCTTCTTCCAGGGTGAAAGCGCCCTGTTCATCCACGAGCTGACCATTTGCGGAAAGATAAAGTGATAACGGGAAAAAAGATTGAGACTCGGAGAGTGAAAACACCATTTGGGTTCCCGAGTTGAAAATGGAGTCCCAATCGGAGGGCGGTGTTTCAAAGACTGACGAACGATAGACAACCATCATTGCATCGGCGGCAAAAGGAATACCATATTGAGTATTTTGGACACTGCTCAATTCGCGGGCGAAGACGTACCAGTCCGGGCCTTGCAGAATATCTGTCAACCCGTCGAGTGGATGCAAAAATCCTGCGGATGCTGCCTCTTGCATCTGGCTATATGAAAGCGCGATGAGGTCAGGCATGGTGGTTGGCGCTGCACGATTTGTAACTGACATGACATCAACGATGTCAGTGGCGCCGTCCTTGATACGAACTTCAACTCGTATTTCCGAGTGTCCGGCTTCGAAAGCTTTCAATCTCTGATTCAAAAGCCCAGAGGACTCAGTCTCTGCGGAAGGGTCGAATTGCGGAGGCAGCCAAACGCGCAGGATATTCCCGGTTGTTTGCACTGAGGTTGTGGGTGTAGGGTCAAGTTGAGGCGTGGCGGTGACGGTTATAACCGGAACAGTCGTCGGCGTGGTGAGAAGCGGGGCGAGGGACGAGCATCCAGCAAGGCTAATGATCAACAGGTAATGTGCAAGTCGTAGGTAGCGAGTCATCATCCTAAATCAATCGGGGTTCGGAGCAGAGCCGTCAACAACTTGACGGAATTCTGCAAATCTGAATAATCCACCATCTCGGATGGCGAGTGAACATAGCGGACCGGGATTGAAAGAGAACCTACGGGCACGCCTGCGCGCGAGAGTTGGATGGCGCGCGCATCGGTGCCGCCAACGAGAAGCACCTCTCGCTGGTACGGGACTTTGATTTTCTCAGCGGTCCGGATCATCCACTTTACAATGCGCGGGTCGGAAATGGAACCGACGTCTTTTATTTTGACACAAGGACCCTTGCCCAAATCCATTTCCATTTTTAGAGAACCGGGTGTATCTCCGGTGGGCGTTACGTCGATTGCAATACCGAGGTCAGGGTCGACTCCGTACGCGGAGGTGGTTGCGCCGCGGACGCCAACCTCTTCCTGAGTGGTAAATACAAAATACACATCGTGCGGGGTGGATTTGAGCGCGCGCAATGTTTCTATGGCAACCAGTACTCCGGCGCGATCGTCCATGGATTTTGCGACGAGGCGGTTCCCAAATTCTGCGAACGGACGGTCAAACGCGGCAACATCGCCAATTTTTACAGGACAATCTTTTTTGCTTGTTGCGCCAACGTCGACATAGACCTTATCCAGCGTTGGAAGTTCGTTGAGGTCGTCAAGTCGGTCGAACCCAATGACGCCCTGCGTACCGTTCAAAAATCGGACTCGTCCGCCGAGAACGTAACTGCGAATCACGGCGCCGATGGGCGAAAAGCGGACGAAACCATTGCCATCCACATGACTGACGATCAAACCGATCTCGTCCATGTGCGCGGCGATCATAATCTTTTTTGTATCTTTGGTTTGCCTTATCGGTTTCTTGCGGACAATAAGACTGCCAAGCGCGTCCACTTTAATTTCATCGGCATACGGCTTGACCTCCGCTCGCACAAGTTTGCGGACGTTCTCTTCGTAGCCGGATGGCCCAAATGTTTCAGTAAGTTGTTTGAGGAGTTGTTTCATTCAGCCTAAGTCCTTAACCAAGGGTAATTGTTTGTCCGCTTTCGTAAACCTGTTCGCCTTCGCGGGTGAAGATGTGCGCCTTGCTTCGTCCCATCACTGTCCATTCACCGCCGGGTTTACCAATGAGCGCTGTATTTTCATCCACACCGATCATACGGTCGTCATTCTTCAACTGTCCCAAAAGAGCCATGGCGATGGGTCTGAACATGGCAGGGATGGCATCGAAGTGCGGGACAATGAACTTCGCCGGGACAATGCCAAACCCTTCCACAGTTCCCGTCAGGCGAAATCTTGGGATTTGATGCGCCAGGATCATCGCTCCCGCCGAACAGCCCGCGTAGATCGCGCCGCGCTCCCAAGCGCGTTTTGCCGCGTTCCAGGCGCGGCTTCCATTCATGGTTTCATACAGATAGCCCGGATCACCTCCAGAGAAGTAGATCAGGTCTGCATTTTCAAGAAAAGGTTCCCATTTCGGATCATTGGCAGACTCGCGGTTGATAATTTTCAAGGCGTTAACATCCGCGCCTAGTGTTGAAAAATGTTCAATTCCCATATTCGACCAGCGGTTGACGCTCCCATCGCCCTCCTGCCCGGCGGCAGTCGGCAGGCAGACCACGCGCGGTTTGCGTCCATTCAAATTAAGACTATCAAGCAAATAGCTGTCAACATCATTCATCACTGAAAGATATTCACCTGAGCCGACCAAAGCAATTAATCCGTTCATAAGTTTCCTGTAAAATAAGTCATTAAAATGATCTACCGGCTTTTAATAAGAGAGGTGTTATTTTTTTCAACGCTTGGTGGAGGAGATTGATCGTGTTCTTCCAATCCTCCACACGGGAGATGCTGATGGGTGAATGTGTATAACGATGCGGAACGGATACAGACACTGTCGGCACGCCAGCCAGGGAACGTTGTATCGCACCCGAGTCCGTGCCGCCTCCGCCGGGCTGGCGGATTTGGTAGGGAATTTTCCCAGCGTCGGCGATGCCACTTAGAAAGTGGACAAGCCGCGGGTCGTGAAGAGTCGAACTGTCCGCTATATAGATCGCGGGACCAAATCCAAGTTTTGTATTGTAGGTCAGGTTTTCACTGCCATCATACAAAGGCAGGTCGTTCGCGGGCGTCGAGTCAATGGTTATCGCCATATCCGGCTTGAAATATTGCGCCGCAACTTTCGCTCCGCGCAAGCCGATCTCCTCCTGCACCGAGAACGCCGCGCACAAATCAATGTTCGATGGAGCATGTTTGAGTAGTTCGATCAGCGTGGCAACTCCGACGCGGTTGTCAATAGACTTCGCCATGATCGACGGACCCACGCGGCGAAACTTCGTGGCAAACCCAGCGCGGTCACCAACCTTTGCTTTACCTGCAAGTCCAAGGTCAATGCGAAGCGCTTCCACTGGAACCTTCCGGTTGCGGTCATCGCCGTCCATAAGATGAACGGGCTTTCCGCCGATCACGCCTGCCGTTCGATCTTTCCCTACGAATACCTGCTTCCCCAAAAGGTGACGAGGGTCGATCCCGCCCACCGTTTCAAAACGATAAATGCCATCGCCGTCATCAGCGACAATAAAAAAACCGACCTCGTCCATATGCGCATCGACCATTACACGCACGCGATTCTTTCCACGTCCATGCTTGATCGCAAGCACATTGCCCAGCGTATCCACTTTGACTTCGTCTGTATACGGCTTGATCTCATCAAGCACGATTTTTCTAACTTCATCCTCGTCGCCGGAGATACCAATGGCATTGCAAAGTTTTTCAATCAATTTGAGTTGAGTGCTTCCAAATGGCGGCATATTATTCCCAAACGATGGTATCGAAAAAATTTTCTTCAAGCGAAACGATGAACTCGGCCAACAGCCGCCCTGTGCGTTGAATATCTTTTATCGAAACAGACTCAACAGGCGTGTGCATATAGCGCATCGGGAATTCTACAAGTGCGGTCGGTATCCCCTCCATCGAAACCTGCATCGGGTAAGCATCCGTGCCGGAATGCACCGGTGTCACATCCAAAAACCAGGGAATCTCGAGTTGATCTGCCAGTTCCCTGAGTTTCTTATGCAGGAACGGATGCATATTCGGTCCGATGCACAATCCCACACCTTTCCCCATCGGATGAGTCTGCCAATCGCTCGCGCCAGGTCCTTTCGCAAATGTCCCATCCACTGCAATGGCAATATCCGGTTGCAACTGAAAAGCGGACGTGTACGCCCCCAAGAAATTCGTCTCTTCCTGGACCGTTGCAACTGCCCATACGTCCCAAACATGTCTCTTTCCCTGAAGCTCCTCGAGACACACCGTCAGTGCAGCAACGGATGCGCGGTTATCAATCGTATGGCCTGAGACAATATCACCAGCCAATTCGAACGGCGCATTCGAATACGACACCAAATCCCCCACGCGAACCTTTTTCGAAACATCTCGCGGCAATAACCCGGTGTCAACTAACAAATAGCGTATCCCGACAGCGCCATTCTTTTCCTTTTCGGGCAGATACCTCACAGGCGGCATTGCCACCACGGCAGGAAGTTCATCCCCGCTGCTGGCATGGACAGTGACCTCCGCGCCTGGCAGTACACGAATATCCACGCCGCCGACACTTGTGATATACAAAAAACCATCCACGATCTTTGACACGATCATACCGATCGAATCCATGTGCGTCGCGATCATCACAGACGGACGCTTCCCCTTGCCGATACCTTTTTTGAGTGCGTGCAAGGAACCGACGCGGCTCATACTTGTTTCGTCTACAAGTGTCCGCCATTTTTCTTCGATTATTTTTGCTACGGGTGATTCATATCCAGACAAGCCGGAAGTCGAGATCAGAGATCGAAGGAACGCCGATGTATTTGTCATGTTATGGGGATACCGGGAATGGCGTGATCGTCAAGGTGGGAGTATTCGACGCCGTCGGCGTATTACTCGGCGTAAATGTCGCTGTCGATGTGAAGGAGGGAGTCAATGTCGCCGTATTTGTGGACGTATTCGAGGCTGTAGGTGTATTACTCGCCGTAAACGTAACCGTCGGCGTGGAGGTGAAGGTTGGCGAGGGTGTGATTGTGGGAGTATTTGTTGGTGTACCGGT
>DNDO01000172.1:16480-21590 GCA_003484265.1 Anaerolineae bacterium | reverse complement strand
GTGAAAGCAAATGTCGAACTGGGAGTGGCAGTTGGAGAACTATCAGGCGCAAGCGAAACAGCGATGACGCCCACGCAATAACACGGGATCGTTGCTAGTATGATGGTCAACAGGATGAGTCGTCGGCGTGCGAGCGGGTTTGATGTTTCGAGCATGATGGTAGATTATAATCCATCGAGCAACTCATTCAGAGAATACAACAATTATGATCCCAATCCACCTACGCATCTCAGGTTTTCTGTCATATCGCAATCAAGTCGAAATTGATTTCAATATGATCGACCTCGCCTGCATCTCAGGGCATAACGGGGCTGGCAAATCATCCCTACTCGATGCCATTACCTGGAGTCTGTTTGGCGAAGCGCGCGGCAAATCCAGTGACATCATCAACCTGAACGCAGATGTGAAAGCCGCAGAGGTGGCGATAACATTTAAGCACGAAAACAACACTTACCGCATCCAACGGACATTACCGCGGAACAAAAGCACCGTGCTTGAATTTCAGGTACAAAGTGGCGATGAATGGCGCGCGCTCACCGAAAAAACAACGCGCGACACGCAGGCGCGCATCGAACAAACCCTGCGGCTCGATTACGAAACGTTCGTAAACGCTTCCTTCTTTTTGCAGGGCAAAGCCGATCTCTTCACTCAACAAAACGCCACCAAACGCAAGGAAGTGTTGAGCAACATTCTCGGTCTTGAATCGTGGGAGCTATACAAGGATCGCACTGCCGAAAAACGCAAAGCCATCGAGCGCGAAGTGGACGAGATCGAGGGACGCATCGCCGAGATCAATGCGGAACTCAGCGAGGAAGCAACCCGCAAAGAAAGGCTCGCTGAACTCGAAACAAGCCTGAAAGGATTGACTACTGCCCGCGCCGCTCAAGAATCCATTTTGGAGGGTATCAAGAAGAATGCGAATTTGTTGGATGAACAACGCAAGCTGACATCCACACTACAGGCGGGACTCGAACGCTCGCGCACGGCTCTTACCGGACTTGAGACACGTCTCGCTTCGAAAGACTCTGATCGCGCCTCATACAGCGACCTTATCAACCGCGCGAAGGATATCGAGACTTCGTATAATGAATGGCAAAAGATTCTCAAGAAATTGGATGAGTGGGAGAAGACCGCCTCGGAATTTCGTGAACATGAAAAAGATCGCGCTCCCCTGCTTGAGAAGATCGCCGTTGAAAAGGCAAAGTTGAATGAGGAAAAACGCGCGTTATTGGTAGAGGAAGATGAAGTCAGGAAACAATTATCTGTGAGCAGTGACGTATTAATTGGCTTAGACAAAGCGCAAAAACTCTTAGAAGAAGCTGAAGCCAATGTCTCACAACGTGTTGAAATGGAAACCAAACGCAACGAGGCGCGTGAACGACAAGCTGCTATGAAGGTCGAGAATGAGACTCTAAAGACAGAGATGAATCAACTAAAAGAGCGGATCGAATCGCTCAAGTCTGCGGACGGCGCAACCTGTCCTTTGTGCGGACAGGAGTTGAGCGAGAAACACCGTAAATCCACCCTCAAACAATTGGAAGCTGAAGGCAAAGAAAAAGGCGATGTCTACCGAGCGAATTCTGATGAAGCGAAATCCATCTCAAAAGAGATTACAAACGATGAATCTCTTATCAAAAAACTTGCGTCAGCTGAAAATGAACGTATAAAATACGCCAGTGAGGTTTCGCAACTCACCGAACGCGCAGAGACCCTGCAAGCGCTCGCTAAGAATTGGGAATCGTCTGGTAAAAAACGCCTGAAAGAGGTTGAAAAACTTTTAGATAGCGGCAAGTATGCCAGCGATGAACAAAAGCAACTTGCCAAACTCGACAAGGAACTTGCCAAACTTGGTTATGATGCGGCGGCTCATGACGAGGCGCGCAAAACAGAAAATGATCTGCGAAGCGTGGAGGATGAATATGGGAATCTCAAATCTGCAAAGGAAGTGATCAAACAGATCGAAGGCGAGACCGCCAACCTGAAAGCGGAAATTGAAAACCGTAAATCGGAACTCCAAAATCTAGACGCTGAATATCAAACTGCAAAAAACATTCTCGAGTCCGCCGAATTGGAGTCGCCAAATCTCGAAGAAGCCGAGCGGGAGCTATTTCGCGTGCGTGAGGAAGAGAACAAGGTCCGCAGTGAGTTGGGTGGAGCGAAACAACGCGTCGATATTCTTTCTTCACAGCGCACACGAAAAGCCGACTTCGAAAAGGAACGTGAAGAACTTCAAAAACAGATCGCGAGACACAAAACATTGGAGCGTGCATTTGGCAAGGACGGCATCCCTGCGCTGTTGATCGAACAGGCACTGCCGCAGATCGAAGAAAAAGCGAACGAACTGCTCGATAGATTGTCAGATGGAAAGATGTCCATCCGTTTTGTAACACAGGCAGAGTATAAGGATAAAAAACGCGACGACCTGAAAGAGACGCTCGATATACAGATCAGCGACTCGGCTGGCATCCGCAACTACGAAATGTACTCTGGCGGCGAAGCATTTCGTGTCAACTTTGCCCTGCGGCTTGCGCTTTCTGAAATTCTTGCCCAACGCAAAGGCGCGCGTCTGCAAACGCTCGTCATCGACGAAGGTTTCGGCTCACAAGACGCGCAGGGGCGTCAGCGGCTGATCGAAGCCATCAATCTCGTCAAGCATGATTTTGCAAAGATACTTGTCATCACGCATCTCGATGAACTCAAAGACGCCTTCCCTGTCCGCATCGAGGTGGAAAAAACTGAGCGGGGATCTTCCATTCACGTCAGCTAACCTATGACCTATTTTCTTCTATCCACTGTATTTTGCGTCAGTGGTCTGGTTATCATTTACTGGCTTCATAATCAATATCATCTCGATATCGTTGTCGAGCCAGCATCGCCCCCACCCGATGCTCCTCTCATTTCTGTTTGCATCCCTGCGCGGAATGAAGAGCGCAACATTCGCAAAAGCGTGGAGGCAATTCTCAGTCAAGATTACCCCAACTATGAAGTTCTTGTTTTGGATGACCGATCGACTGACTCAACACCTGAGATTTTAATCGCTATACACTCGGCTACTTTACCAGCGGACAAGCTCAAAATTATCAGCGGTTCAGACCTGCCACGGGGTTGGGTGGGTAAACCTTACGCTTTATATCAAGCCTCAGCCTCTGCAGGCGGAGAATGGTTGTGCTTCGTAGATGCAGACACTTTCATCTCTCAAGAGACTATTTCATCCTGTTATGTCAAAGCCTTGGAGACTAAAGCAGACATGTTCACCATCATGACCTTCCAGATCACACGCTCATTTTGGGAAAAAACAGTCATGCCCTTGGTGATGACCGCGCTCTCGGTTGGGTTTTCACCCCGCAGGGTCAACGACCCGAACTCAAAAGACGCCATCGCCAACGGACAGTTCATCCTTATCAAACGCTCGGTCTACGATGCCATCGGCGGACATGAAAGCGTCAAAGACAGCATCGTGGAAGATAAAGCCATTTCAGAGCAGGTCAAATGGAGTGGACATCGTCTGATCGTCGCAGACGGATCCAAGATGGCAAGGACTCGCATGTACACATCCCTGCCCGAAATGTGGGAAGGCTGGACAAAAAACATTTATCTCGGTTTACGCGACCAACCTTCACTTGCGGCTTTGGGAGTGTTTGGCGCGTTCCTTGCGGTACTGGCTTCGCTATTTCTCCCCATCTGGCCCCTGCTCGGACTATTTTGGTATCTGAACGGCGGGGAATGGATGGCAATATCCGTAATTGCCGAGTCTTTATTGTTGTGGGTATACTTGACAATGCTCAGGGCACGGGCATTATCAAAGATGGAAATTTCCCGCTGGTACGCTTTGACAACTTCACTTGGCGCGGCGGTCTTTGGAGCAATGATGATCGCATCAGCTTGGAAGGTTGTATCCGGCCAAGGTGTATCATGGCGCGGGAGAACGTATCGAAACAACATCAGATAAAGGAAGCGAATGAAACACATCTCCATCATATTTCTAACCGCCTCATTTTTGCTCAGCGCTTGCGGGGTGGTGCCGGGAAAAATCGAAGTCCATAATGCATGGGCGAGACCCAGTGCCCAGGGCGAAAATGCCGCAATCTATTTCACGATCCACAACCACTCGTCGGGTGCCGATGAATTGATCGGAGCTTCATCGGATATGGCAGACAACGTCGAGATCCATGAGAGTAAATCTGAAAACGACATCGTGCAGATGACCATGCTGACATCCCTTCCACTGGGCGCAGACGAAGAGATCATCTTCGCCCCCGGTGGATTGCATATCATGCTCGTCAATATCAACCAGGAATTCAAACTTGGCGAACATATCGGACTGATCCTTCATTTCAAGAACCATGAAGACCTGGTGGTCGACGTGCATATCGAGGATGCAGTTCCAGAAGAAGACCACAGTCACCCATAAAATATCGGGAACTTTTCCACATCATTTTCGTCTGCTAACTGAAGGAGACAAAATGAAAAATATTATCTTGATCACGCTTGCTTTTATTCTTGCGGCATGCTCGGCAGGCGGGAGCGAACTTTCGCTCAACCAGGGCAAATGGCAGGACGCGGACGTCACCCACTATCGTTTTCAATTGAGTGTTAGCTGTTTCTGTCTGTTCCGAAGCCAGATGCCGTTAACCGTTGAGGTGCAGGATGGCGAGGTCGTTTCGATGATCGACGTCAACGGAGAAGCCTTCCCATTGGACGATCCGATGAGCGAACTCGTTCTTAAACACGCGACGATAGACCGCATCTTCTCTGAACTTGGATCTGATCCCGTCCAAAATGCCGACCATCTCACGATGAGCTTTGATCCCACCTACGGCTTTCCCACCGAGGTAGCCATTGACTACATCGAGCTTGCCGCAGATGATGAGTTATACATCTCGGTCGCAGGGTTTGAACCGCTCCCTTAAATAGGATCCAGCCCTCGGTTGAGAATGAAGCGATAAAAAAACAGCGGATGCTTTGCGCATCCGCTGTTTTTTTATCCTATAGATCGTTCAACAATACTTGATCAGGTCCGCGGTCTATCTCCCACGGATAGACGATAAAGGCATCGGTGGTCGCCGCGAAATAATCAGGGCGGACGTTGCCAAACAAATTACGATAGGGG
>DNDO01000172.1:450-16212 GCA_003484265.1 Anaerolineae bacterium | reverse complement strand
GATAGGGGTTGAAATGCAGCACGCACGTTTCAGGGAATCCGCCCGCCGCAGAGACCCGGTTCTTCACAGCTGTGATCGTGCGCCCCGAACCCCACACGTCATCAACGATGAGCGTGGGTCGGCCGCGCAGTTTATCATCAGCGGGAAATTGGATGAACTCAGGCCATGCCATCAGTTTCGAACGCTCGCTGGCTGACTGCGCAGGGAAGTCCACTGCGGCGGTCAGGACGTGGGTAATGTCCATTGCCTCACCGAGCAAACCGCCCGGGACGATACCACCGCGCGTGATGATCACCATGGCGGTAAATTCGCGTTTGAACTGCGGAATCAAATGATCGATGAGACGATCAACTTCGTCCCATGAAACCATCTCGCGTCGAGGCTCGTGTTGTTGCTTCATCTGTACATCCGGGCTCCGTGCAGACTTAACCTAAAACTGCAGCTAATGGAGCAGGCGCAGGGATCTGTACGGGCTGCCCTGATGTTTGCGCTTGTTCCACATCACGCGCCCAAATGTACAGGCAGGTGTGATAGGCAATGGACGTATACGAATTGATCACGCTTGCGACCATTACAAAAGTAAAGAAGACGAAGGCGCCAATGACGATGCCAATGATGGTAACCGCGCCGAATCCTCCTGAAAGAAATGCCGCGCCGCCGCCAATGGCGAACGCGATGACAAACCCGATAAAGCCTAACGCGAATCCGATCAAGCCGGTCACCCACCTCACGCCGACCGTGCTGATACCGATCAATAAGAGGTTTTGTTTGGTAATATTCAACACCCTTTGCATGCCATCCTTAAGATTCAGGTTGTCTATGACCATGGCGGGAAGGATGAGATATGAAGCTTCCGTCCATAATACGGAAAAGAGATTTGCAGCGCCGCGTAATAGACCTGATGCAATGCCTCCGCGTCGGTTACGATTCGCGGCGTTCTTGAGCATATTTACGACTGTCGAAGCGGCGGCAAGCGTCAGTAGATCCAGGAAATCACGGCGTACGATCTGCCACGCTTTATCCATTCTTCCATCACCTTCGGAGAGATAGCCAAAGATCAAATATGCGGTCATTCCGGAAAAGATGTACGTGATAACGAACTGCACGAAGACCATGATTCCGCCCATCACAGCCACGACAATGTTCCCAGGCAGTGAACCGCTGAATAAGAATGCCGCGAGCGCAATCGGGACAATACCGATCACCGAAACGAGCATGCCAACGATCAGGGCGTAGATCGAGGGTTTGAGCAGGTCTTTATCCTTGAACGCCATGCTCCAGGCTTGTTTAAGAAACGACCAACCGCGTGAAAAAGATTGCATAAAGTCTCCTTTAAACTCTGCTGGTCAAGTAGCTGCGAGAGATTTGAGCAGCGTATCGAGACCAGCAATTGACATCAAATATTCTGCAGACGTGCTGGTCTCGATACGCCTAGCCAACCACGCAGGCCATTCGACCACCAACATTAGAATGGATTATAGCAAACTTACAGGGTCTACTTCAACCCGCCAGCCATCGAGTTTTAATTCGCGCAATAATTCCTGTGATTTTTCTCCGCGCAAAACGATCTGCCAGCGATAATATCCGCTGACTTTTTCGAAGAAACTTGGAACTGGACCAATGAACGCTGATGGTTTGCGGCTGGTGCTTGAAAGTTTCGCTGCCATACGCCTCGCTTCTTTCTCAGCCGACGCTTGATCCGTGTTTCGATATTCGAGCCTTACCAGTCGGTTAAAAGGCGGATACCCCAAACGCTTGCGCTGGTCGAGTTCGTATTCGTAGAATCCGTTCACGTCATGCCTTGAAGCAGATCGAATAACTTGATTCTCAGGGTCGAATGTTTGCAGGACAACTTTTCCGCCACGCTCACTGCGCCCTGCCCGCCCAGCCACTTGTGTCAACACCTGGAAGACACGCTCCCCCGCGAACGGATCGGGTAAATGCAAGCCAACATCTGCCAGCACAATACCAACGAGCGTGACCAATGGCAAGTCAAGTCCTTTTGCGAGCATCTGCGTGCCGATCAACACGTCCGCTTTGTGGTTGGCGAAATGCGTCAGGATCATCTCGTGCGCATCCTTTTTACGGGTGGTGTCGTAGTCCCAGCGCAGGGTCTTCGCCCTGGGGAACAACGTGTTAACCTCGGCTTCGACCTTTTCACTGCCCAATCCATATTCACGGATATGTTTACTATTACATGAGGGACAACTCTTCGGCTTGCCGCGTTCGTATCCGCAGGTGTGACATTGCAAATGCTCTTTTCTCTCGGTATGCAGTGTAAGCGGTGAATCGCAGTTGGGACATTTCATCACGTGCCCGCAATCGCGACAGAAGACGTAGGTGGCTGCACCGCGCCGGTTGAGGAAGAGAATGGCTTGCTCACCTCGTTTCAGCGTGGACTCAAGCTCCTTGAGCAGAAGCCTGCTAAAGGTCCCGCGATGACCGGCTTTTAGTTCATCCCGCATATCAACAACATGGACTGGAGGCAGACCTGCTTCGACGATACGTTTGGGCAGATCCAGTTGATGGATTTTTTTTGTATCTGCCTGATATCTTTGGATGACCGTCGGTGTTGCGGAGCCCAGGACACAGATTGCGCCGCACCGCCGCGCATAAGTTTGCGCGGCGGTGACAGCGTGATAGAACGGCGGCTCGGACTGATGATATGAAGAGTCGTGGCACTCGTCCGCGACGATGAGACCGATATTCGGCAGAGGCGCAAACAAGGCACTGCGCGCGCCGATGATGACCTTAAGTTGACCCGCGCGCGCGCGACGCCAGGTGTCGTACCGCTCGCCCTCTGAAAGTTTTGAATGAACAAGACCGACCTGCCCGGGAAAACGGCTCAAAAAACGGCGGACAGTTTGTGGTGTGAGTGCGATCTCAGGCACAAGTATGATCGCCTGTTTGCCGCGCTTGATAACTTCCTGTGCCGTGCGGATGTAGATTTCTGTTTTTCCAGAACCCGTTACGCCTTGCAACAAAAACGGGAAACGGATACTTGTTGAAGAAATTGATTTCAAAATTTCATTCAATGCAACATCTTGTTCAACCGTAAGTTGGACTATCTTGCTGCTCTCTATTTTTCTGCTTTCCAATTTTTGCAAAGGATCACGGAAAATTTCGTTCTCGAACAAACGGATCAGCCCGCGCTCTTCCAACACTTGCAGGTCGGCGAGATTGCATCCGCTTTCGGCATAGACCCACGAAAGGTTGACCGCTTCGGGCTGTTCGATCAAAAACCTCAACGCGGACTGTCTGCGCCCAAGTGTTTGCTTCGTTCCCAGCGACTCCATCTCTGCCTGTGCTTCTTCAGGTGGAACAGCCAATTGCGCGACACGAATGTATTTTGTACGGACGCGCGGAGGAGGCAGGATGCTTTTCGCTGACAAAAAACCCTTGCGAACAAGGAAGCCCGCCGTCTTACGCCAATCCACCCTGGCAAAATGGGAGTCGATCTGCCGTCCGCGCAAAGGACCGCGCAAACGCAATAAATTTATTATCCGGTCTTCAATTGTTTGTCGCTTAGTATTTTGATCGTTCGATTTCGAACTTTTTTCCACTTCACTGCTATCAACTTTCTTTTCTCTTAACTCATAAAACGTATCCACCTGTTGACTCAACCCCACTGGTAAAAACAATCCAAGGATCGCCGCCAACGACGCGAGCGTGGACATCGCCATCTCCTCTGCCAGTTCGATCTGCGCCTGCGTCAACACGGGGTCAGGGTCGACGAGTTCGATGACATCCTTCACTTCCTGCACAGACGGCTGGTGAATGAAACGTAAGATCACTCCCTGCACAGTCTGCTTCCCAAAAGGGACGATGACAAGATGCCCGACTCCGATCGCCCCAGCAAGGGACTCAGGCACGGCATAATCAAATACTCCCGAAACAGCAGGGACGTTGACGATGATTTGAACGTAGGGGGTCATTTATAGGATTGTAACGTGAAAGCTAATGAATTTAACGTCTATTTCTTACTTCAACACCACAGCCGCGCCATACCCTACAACGGATGAGTAATCCCCCGTCACATCGCCTGAAGTGGCGTGGCGCAAGACCTTTACCCTGTCCGCGCCGAGTTCACGGGACGCCCATAAGACGGCGGTGAATGCGCCGAGTCCGCAGGCGAATCCCTTTTCAGCGCGTTCCAGGTCGAATGCGGCATCAGGATCGAAGGATTCAATGGTGTTCAACATCGCGCGGTCAAAGTTCAAAGCGGCTTTCTGGTTATAGAAATGGGACAGGTCCGTGCTGGCGACGAGGAGAAAGTTTTTTCCGCGCAAAACTTTGGAGAGCGCTTTGCCAAGCGAGTGCGAGACTTTCTGGTCTTGAGCGCGCACCATGACAGGCAATAACTTCCAGTTGGATTTCAAAGCGCGTTGCAGGAAAGGCAATTCGATTTCAAGCGAATGTTCGGCGTCGTTTGAAACAGGGGTGAGTCCATACCCCAAATCGAAGTTCAATTCTTTATCGAGTTCGTTCAATGTCCCTTTATCGACAGGGATATTTCCCAACGGCGTGGAATAGGCATCATGCGCTGTCGTGAGCAGGCGCTCGCGATACGGATGGTGCATCGGCGCAACAATTGCAATAAGATCAGGCTTTTTCTTGCGTAGAGCCGCAAACGCATATCCCGCAATCGCTCCTGAAAATTTATGTCCAGCGTGCGGCGCGATGACAGCGATCACATCCCCATCCAACTCGGGGATTTTCGCTTCGTCAAGATATTCATCCACTTTGCGGGCAAGGTCTTTTGAATTTCCTTCATACCATTGACCCGCGATCGGCGAAGGGCGCACATCAACCATAAAAAGATTGTAGCACTTTTTGCGTAGCCAGAAAAGCAAGCGGCGGCAAATGGTCCTTGTCGAACCATTCGACAGCATCCGCATCGTCGTCAGCTTTCATATCACCGCTGATGAACTCTGCTTGGTAGACGATGACAAAATCCGCGCCGCGCAAGTGTTCGCGTCCTGAGACAATATCAAAAATGCGCATCACGCGCACGCTCAAGCCTGTCTCTTCCAAACATTCCCTCTGCGCCGCTTCAGCCGGATCCTCACCGCCGTCTACGAAGCCAGCGGGCAAAGTCCACAGTCCGCGATAAGGTTCGTTGACGCGCCGGACTAGCAGCACCCGCTCATCGCGTATCACCAGCACAGCCGCGGCGACCTTCGGGTCCACGAAACGGATCCATCCGCACTTTGGGCAAACGGGGCGTAACGTCCGAAAGCGTTCTTCGATATTTAGTTCACTAGCACAACGGGGACAATATTTGAAATCGGTCATGAATCACGCAGGGGCGGGGCCTCAGACCCGCCCCTGCTACAAAATCATTTCCAACGACGCGCGGATACCTGCCTCATCAACCCCATCAACAGCGCGCTCGTCAAAGCGACAATAGCCAGACCAATCTGCCACGCGGAAGAGATAACCCGCGGCGCTTCCTGCTCGACCTGGACTTGCTCTTCTTCAATTAGGTTTTCTGGCTCTCCATCCTTGGATGCTGGGGTCTCCATCATGCGAGTCGCATCTTCAGTCGGGACGGCGTCCGCTGGTTGAGAAGAAAACGCATCCAAGGGCGTTTCCGTGGCGGGAGAATCGGCATATAACTCTGGTTCTTCCACAGCGGGTTCTGCAGGAGCGGGAGCCGCTGGTTCTTCCGCGGCTGGCGCTTCCTGTACAAGTGACTCGTTACCTCCGCCTATACCAATTCCAACAGCTTGTGATGACATTTGTGATCTAAAAGAGTTGATCCCAAAAGAGAAGAAGAATAGCAATGTCGCGACCATCGTGGCAAAACGAAAGATGGGATAGGTCCGCGGCAACGGCGGATTCTGCCCAACCATTTTACGCGTCAGCGTAAAATTACGCGGCGCCTTGCGGGATGGCAGTTTACGGAGCAGGGTTCGGGTGGCGCGAAGATCGTTTAGAACCGATACGAGTTGCGCGTCAGTTTTGAGGCGGGCTTCCAGTTTTGCAGAATCCGATTCCTTGAGTTCCCCATCCAAATATGTCGAAAGTAATTCAATATCTCGTCTGTTCATTAGGCATTCATTCCATCTTCCAGACGATAAGGGGCGGGTAAAAGTTCCTCAAAACCCTGCAGGCATTCGCGTAAACGCAGGCGGGCGCGGGCCAGACGGCTCTTAATTGTGCCCAATGGTACACGCACTGCACTGGCAACTTCAGCATAATCCATACCTTGCAGATCGGTCATGACAACGACGGTCTTGAACTCAAGCGGCAGGTTGTTGATGCAATGCTGGATGGCATGTTCGAGTTCATCAGCTTCGGATTGCTGGGCGGGGGTCATATTCGGGTCCGCAAGCCAGCGCGGCGAATCCATTTCTTCGCCGTCTTCTGTTTCGGGCTCGAGGGGGGTTGTAGGTCTCCGTTTTCTACGGCGCAGTTCATCATAACATGCGTTGGTAACGATCCGCATCAGCCAGCCCTTGAACGAACCGCCGCGAAAGGACCCGATGCTTTTGAAGGCAGAAATGAACGCTTCCTGCGATGCGTCGGCGGCTAGGTCGCTGTCGCCCATGATGCGGAGTGCAGCGTTGAATACACTATCCTGATAGTGAAGAATAAGCGTGTTGAAGGCGTCGAGATTCCCGCCTTGCGCGTCAGTGATGAGGGCTTGTTCGTCCATTGGGGGGTATTGTATCAATTAATCGTTATGCGCGCAAAGAGCGGGAATACAGCAGATATATTCCGCGCCATATTAACATCCCGAACGCGGATACCGCGCTGAGGACAATCGCGAAGATGGGGATAATCGCGGCGTTGAGGATCAGTCCCCGCAGGATGACGGCAAAGGGCGTGGCGAAGAACATTACGAGGATAAGTCTCCAGAGTTGTTTTGGACTGGATGTGATTTCAGGTTGAAAAAGGCGGAACCAGGGAGCTAGAAGAAACCAAGCGATTGCCAGTGGGATAAACACAGCGAACATTCGCGGCAAAAATGACAAGTCACCTTCACCGTGCGTGGCAAATCCAACCATCGTGATCGCGGCCATAGCAAATGCATCGCCTGCAACAAGTATTGCGGTTTGTTTTAGCAATGATCAAATATTCAACATCAAAAAAAATATACCAGCACCGCAAATCGCAACAACGATAGCTACTGCCACAAGGATGATCCTGCGCCTACTGCCTTCGTCATCTGCAAAAGGGTCGCCGCTGATCGCTGATTCATAAGATGCGCTCATTGATGATGAACCTCTCTGTTTCATGGACGACTCGATCCTATCCACTGCGTCTTTGGCATCCTTCAAGCTGGTTCTATATTCATCACGATAGATCTTGACTGCGTCTATCTTCCGCCGCTTGGCAAGCAGCGATTTGATCCTGCTCTCAAGGATGGGATTGTCATAATCCATCACCCCATCCGGCGGTTTGACAGATTCATAGTAAGCCATTTCCTCCACCGCCTGCTTCGCTTCTGCGAGACCAACGCCGGTTGCATCCTGGTATAGTTTGATGGCATGTATCAACTGTTGGTTATGAATGTACTCATGGATCTGTTGGACTTGATCAGGTCGAAGACCAGGCATGGTGACCTCCTTAATAAAATGCAGGAGCAGAGCAAAGCTCCGCCCATACGGATAAATTTATTCCTCATTTCTCAACGCGGGGAATAACAGAACCTCTCGAATGGAATGCTTATTCAACAATAGCATGGCAAGCCGGTCCACGCCCATGCCGAAACCGCCGTTGGGAGGCATCCCGTAGCGCATTGCCCGCAGGTAATCCTCATCGAGCGGATGCTTCTCTTCATCGTCAGCTTCGTAATCGCGTCCCATTTCGATAAAGCGCTGCTCCTGATCGAGAGGATCGTTCAACTCTGTGAACGCATTGCACAATTCAAAGCCCGCGACATATCCTTCGAAGCGTTCCACCGTCAGTGGGTCACCGGGGATGGATTTTGCCAATGGTGATATATCACGTGGATAGTTATATAGAAACGTCGGCTGGATGAGCGTGGGCTCGAGAAACTCTGAAAGCAGGAAGTCTATCAACTTACCGCGTGTCGCTTTGGGGTCGGGCGTCTGTTTCGGATGTTCCGACTTGATCGCTTTGAATAACTCTTCGGCAGTTTTATGTTCTGCAATGTCGACACCTGACGTTTCAAGGATTCCTGTCCGCATTTCAAGTCTTTTCCAAGGGGGTGTCAGGTCGATCTCGTGTTCTTTGAACTTTATCTTCTGTGTGCCGAGCACTTTATCTGCCACATACGATACCATTTGCTCGGTCAATTCCATGACCTGAAAATAATCTGCGTATGCCCAATAGAATTCGAGCTGTGTGAATTCGGGGTTGTGTTTGAACGAGACGCCCTCATTGCGGAAGTCACGCCCGATCTCGTAGACCTTCTCCAAATTGCCAACCAGCAATCGCTTCAGGTACAACTCGAACGAGATTCGCAAATACATATCCTGTTCCAGCTCATTATGATGGGTCGTGAACGGACGCGCCGCCGCGCCGCCGTATAAAGGCTGAAGAATTGGAGTCTCCACTTCGAGGAAGCCTTGATCGTCCAAAAAGTTTTGCAGGGAGCGGACGATCGCGGCTCGCTTGCGAAACGTCTCGCGCACCTGCGGGTTCACCGCAAGATCAGCGTAGCGTTGTCTCGCGCGTAGTTCGGGATGCTCCAACGCGGCATGGCGGATGACTGTCCCATCTTCGAGTGTCTCATCCTTTGCAGCGGGGAGAGGGCTGATCGATTTCGCAAGCAGGCTAAAGTCGTGGACGTGAAGCGATACCTCCCCACTCTTTGTACGAAACATGACACCTTCTGCTTGAATGAAGTCGCCGAGATCGAGCATCTTGTTGAAAAAATCCACACGCTCTTTGCCGAGCTCATTTGCTCGGACGAATAACTGGATCTTGCCTGCACCATCTTCGATATGAGCAAACGTAACCTTGCCCATCGAGCGGCTGGCACGCAATCGTCCTGCGAGAGTGGTTTTTATCTCAACGCCGTTCTTCTCTTTCGATTCAAACTCTGAGATTGCTTCGGTGCTCATATGAGTGCGCCTTGCCCGCGTGGGATAGGCTTCAATGCCTTCGGCACGAAGTTCTTCCAGTTTTTGTAATCGTATCTTTTCAAGCGATGTGTATTCAGTCATCCAATCCTCCGCCTTCTCGCTACGCGAGAAGGTTTGGGCATGAGGGTTTAAATTACCCTCAAACCTGCCTCCCTCGTTGGAGAGGACAGCATAAAATATAAACCCCGCGCTCCATCACAGGCACGCGGGGTCGGACAGGTCGCTCCTGTGTTTATTTATCTGATTAGCCGATCTTCAGTATTTTAACAGTATATGTGCCGCCCGGGGTTTCCACTTTGACGGCATCCCCGATCTTGTGTCCCAATATCGCTTTCCCGATGGGCGATTCGTTCGAGATTTTGCCTTCGCGAGGGTTGGCTTCAGCCATGCCCACGATGGTAAAGGTCTCTGCCTCGAAATTGCCCTCCTTGATTGTCACTTTCGATCCAAGTTGAACGCCATCGCTTTTCTTTTTACCGTTGTCTTCAATGATCTTGGCAGTCGCCAATAGAACATCCAATTCCTGGATGCGCCCTTCTACAAACGCCTGTTCATTCTTGGCGGCTTCATATTCAGCATTCTCGATCAATTCCCCGCCTTCCATTGCCTCGTGCAGGCGCTCTGCGACTTCCTGCCGCTTGACCTTGCGCAGGTGGTCCAGTTCATCCTGAAGTTTTTGATAACCTTCTTTGGTTAAAAAGTTGTTCGGCATATTGTTGTCCTACTAGAATAATTTTGTCCCGCATGGCGGGACAAAGAAAAGGGGTGGGTGGAGATGTCTCCCAGAAAACGGGCATACTATATCACGGATTACGAGTCAATTCAAGTGCAGTGTAACATCCTTATCCTGTCCGCCACAGACGGATTCCCTTCTGCTCTGCCCAATAGGACTGGATGGATTCCTGCGCTTTTTCAATAGTACTCATGGCATCCCCTAGCACTGGAAGTTGGGATCTGTAAGCCAACACCGCCTCTTTCCAAGCCTTCAAACCTGTTTCTGAAACTGCATATAGTTCTTCCTTCATCCCAGCAGACTTCGGTTCGAGTTCCTCGGGTTTGTAGAAAAGGTATGGGATGTCTACATCGTAGGTAAGCGGTCCATTTAAGAGTTCAGCCGCCTGTCGCACGAGAACATGGTCGACGTGCGAACCGACCGATAGTTGGCAGACCAGTTCATCATCCGGTTCGAGGCGCGGCAGGATCATATCTGCAATCTGGCGAGGCAGGTCCATGTCCATCTTATGAGGCGGCAGGGAAATTTCGTGATATGGCCATTCGCCGTTTTCATCGCGACGATAAATGCAATCCAGGAAATCGAAATGGACGGTTGTCGCCCCGACGATGGATGCGGCTGTCTTATCCTCCTCGCGGCGCGAGGCAACCGTCTCCTCTGCAGAAGCAAAACCCCATTGCTCATGGAGCAGTTGCGCGAACTGAGAAATTTCAGTATCGGACGGTGTGCCTGCCATGAACGTCCATATTTCGACAGGGATGCCGGATTTTGTTTGTTCGTAGATTAAGCCGCCGGCTGAAAGCACGGCATCGTCCAGGTGAGGGGAAAGATAGATCCATCGCATGAAACTCATTTAACCACAATAAACGGGGAGGAAGCAAGTATTTAAGGAGAAAGGTTTTAATAACATAACCCAATTGATTTTGGATGGCAAATCATGTACACTTGGATTGGAGGCACACATGCAGGAAAGACGCAAACAGCCGCGCAAGGATTTGATGTCCTATTCTCAGGTGTTCGACCATCATGGGGGATATCTGATCGGCTATTTGGGAGACATTAACCTTCTGGGAGCAATGGTGATTACCGACCGGGAGATGGCAACCGATAGAGACCTAACGGTCCAGGTCCAATTGCCGGAGTTGGATGGTTTTTCCGAATCCAGCATGACCATTCCCGGACGAATTGCATGGTGCCATCAGGATCTCAGTCCAGAATACTTCAACGTGGGGATCGAATTCAAAAGTATTACAGACGAACAAAAGAAGATCATAGAGGCCATCATCGAAAATTACGAGTTTCGCAGGCAAAACCCAAATTACCCGACGCATCCCAACGAATTGAACGAAGAGAAGTAATTCCAAAAGCTGCAAACCCAGGCAGAGTAGCATCTCGCCATGGTTTTGTTTACCTCTCCCGGGTTTTACTCTATAATGGTTGAACCTGGCTAGAGAGGTTATTTTATGAATCCATCATCTGCTCCCTATTTTTTCATCAGCTACAGCCGCGAAGATAAAAGCCTGCAACAAAAGGTGGTTCTCGAATTACGCGAACGCGGGATCAATGTATGGGTGGATATCGAGAATCTCATACCCGGCACCCCCGCATGGGAGCGTGAGGTGGAGCGCTCGATACGCGGCGCAGCAGGCGTGATCGCCCTGCTTTCACCAAGTTCGAACAATTCGGAATGGGTGCGGCGGGAGATCAGTTTTGCTGAGGCAAATCGCAAACGTATCTTCCCTGTACTTGTGCACGGTGACGAAAATGCTTCGATACCCTTGCGTCTCTCATCCCATCAACACGTAGACTTGCGAAGCAATTTCAATTATGGGATAAGTTATCTTTCAGAGACTCTCAACGATTTCCTCGGAGTCACTCTCGAGCGGAAGCTTCCCCGCCAAAAGAAAAAGATTCTCGATCTTTCAAAGATCAATTACAAGAAAATTGGGCTTCCAGGTCTGATCGCAGTCATCGGTGTTGCGTGCCTTGGCGGATTGATATTTGCAGTCAATAATTTCATAAACAGAGACAGCGTCGTTAGGCCATCCCTCACGCCTTCCGATATTGATCCGCTAATAACTGAAAAAGTAACCGACCCATCTACAGACGAACCTTTTGGCAAGATCATTTATACGTGCCAGATTCAAGGTGATGAAATCTGCATCATCAACGCCGACGGTTCAGGATGGAAAAGGTTGACAAACACATCCTTTGCAAGTTTTAACGCGTCGCTTTCGCCGGATGGAGGAAAAGCCGTGTACGTTGTGAGTCAAGGGAGCACTTCTGAAATACACGAGTTGGATATCAGCAACGGGAAATCAACACAATTAACAAACTTGAACAAAAGCCTTGGCTCTCCTGAAATTTCCCCTGACGATCAGTTTATTGTGTTTCATTACCGCTCAGGGAACGACAATGTCCAACTATGGCTGATGAACAGGGACGGAAGCAATCCGTATGAGCTCTTCAGCGAATCAGGCAGGGACGTTCATGACGGCACATGGTCGCCAGACGGGACACAGATCCTGTTTGCTTATGGGCGGGGGGAAAACAACAAGCTATATACGATGGACTTCAACGGGCGCGACCCTCGCCTGCTCAACGAATCCATTGACACGCGCGGGCGCAGCGACTGGTCACATGGCAATCTGATCGTACTCGACATGGGAGACCCATTCAAACATGAAGTTTATTTGATGAATGATGATGGGAGCAATCTACAACAAGTCTCGCCAACAGGGATGAACTCACAGGGAGCAAGCCTTTCCCCTGACGGCAAATGGATCGCCTTCACTGCCTACACAAACGTGACGGAAGACTTGAATTCCTGCGAGATTTTCATCATGCGCGTGGACGGGACAGATGTGCGTCAATTGACGAATAATGGATATTGCGATTACCAGCCTCGTTGGGGAAACTGACCTGCCTTGAAAAGACTCAATACACCTTTATCGAAACACTCACATCCATTTTCTCTTTTGCATTCCCTTTAAAGATTCCGCGCGTCGGGGGGACATCGGCATAATCGCGGCCTACTGCCACACGCACATACTGCTCTGTTTGCTCGGTGTTGTGAGTCGGGTCGAGGGAGACCCAGCCCCGCCCCGGCACGAGCACATCCACCCATGCATGGGAAGCGGCAGTATGTCCGTTGTTGTAAAGATAACCGCTTACGTAACGAGCTGGAATATTTTGTAAACGACACACCGCCAGCATGATGTGCGAAAAGTCCTGACAGACGCCGCGTCCAAGTGACAACGCTTTGTCCGCCGTGGTCGTTACATCGGTTGCCCCCTTTTCGTATACAAGATTCTCGTGGATGGTATGCATCAACGCCATAGCGCTTTCCAGGGGAGAGTCCGCAATTTTATGCGAAGCTGAGAACCCAGCCAGGTCGGGGGAATGAGGCGCGTAATCCGTAGGTGTAAGATAATTGAACGCGTCCAATGGAGACAGAATGGAAGAGTCTGCCGAGTATGTATCAACAGTCAACACTTCGCTCACCGCCGAAACCATCAACTTTTGATGCGGCTGGACAACGTCAAAGTGACGCACATCGTTTCCAAAGTGATCGGCATATTGCTGGACTAGATCCTGCGGCTCGGTCGTCAACTGGAAGGTGAGACAGCGCTGACCATCCATATCCAGCGGCTTGAGGCGCATTTCTGTATATGCCTCACTGATGGGCTGGTCATAGGTAAAAGTGGTTGTGTGTTCTATTTGTAATCGCATAATAAATTCGGCGGGGCAATAGCATTTTATTCCTGCTGTTGCTGTTGCTGTTGTTGACGGGGCCTTTCCTCGGGAAGAATGATACTTGTATTGAAATACGTGCGGGCGATATCGCCACCGAGCGAATTAAGCTGGGCGAGAAAACGATTCAAAAATGGATTCATTTGATCGCCCAGGACATCATCAATATTGAGATACTCCAGGTCTGCGGCAAGACGCCCCAATGCCCGGCGCGGCGAATCAGACTTAACTGGGAGGGATGGATCCTCGCCAATAATATCCAGCCTGCGCTGACACAGATTCAGGCAGAACAACACCGCGCGCGGGAACTCGCGGTTAAGCAGCAGATATTCCACTACGCTCTCAACGGTCAACTGCCCTGCTAACACACGGCGATAAGGTTCGAAAGCGCCGCATGATCGCAGGAGCGCGATCAACTGCAACGAAGTTTCAGCAAGACCACCGGAATACCGGTTGAGATAATGATATTTGGAATCCAATATTCGGGCGGTCTTATCGGCGCGCTCAAGATGCAAACCCAACTGAATGAATTGATACGGCTCCCCATGAGTCATCGTCGCGGAAGTTATCCCCTGGAACGCCTGTGCCCGGTCCCGCACCAATTGCAGGAAATCTGTCGGGTTGTCGAGGATGTCAACACTCTCTATGTTCCGCGTCGAAAAATATAGACGGTTGATGGTTTCCCACATTTCACTGCTGATCTGTTCGCGTACACTGCGGGCGTTTTCACGCGCATTAGCGATGCAAGCGGCAACACTGTTCGGGTTGAGTGGCTCCCAAAAAATAAATTGGATCACCGAGCGGGTGTTGACTTCGCCGTGTACTTCAGCGAACAACTCTTCATCGCTGCTAAGCCTGACAATGGATTCCCAGCCTTGTTGCGACTCGCCCGGCTGGGAATCCAGCAGGGCATTGAAATTCACCGCCAGTAATCGGGAGATGTCTTCGGCGCGCTCAAGATAGCGCGCCATCCAGTACAGGGATTCGGCAACTCGTGAAAGCATCTAGTCTCTCAACACCCAGGTATCTTTGCTTCCCCCGCCTTGCGAAGAATTGACGACCAGTGAACCTTTACGCAATGCCACGCGCGTGAGTCCGCCCGGAACAACAGTCACTTTATCTCCATAAAGAATATACGGACGCAGGTCAATGTGACACCCGTGCAGTTCTCCATCCAAAAGAGTTGGGTGGCAACTGAGGGCAAGCGTAGGCTGGGCAATATAATTCCGCGGATTGGCGATCACATGTTCACGGAACTCTTCGCGTTCACTCTGGCTGGCATGAGGACCCACCAACATCCCATAGCCGCCGCTTTCGTTAACCGCTTTGATCACCAATTTATCCAGGTTGTTCAGGATATGGTCACGTTCGTTTTCACGCCAGCCAAGATAAGTGGGTACATTATTGAGAATAGGCTCCTCCCCCAAATAAAAACGGATCATTTCCGGAGTGTAAGCGTAAACGGCTTTATCGTCTGCAACGCCTGTGCCGATGGCGTTCGCAATCGTAATATTGCCTGCGCGATAAGCGTTGAGTAGTCCCGCCACCCCGAGATTGCTATCCTTGCGGAAGGCTAGAGGATCGAGAAAATCGTCGTCAACGCGCCGGTAGATGACGTCAACCAGTTTAAGTCCGCGCGTGGTACGCATATAGATCTTGTTCTGGTGCGCGACCAGGTCGCGTCCTTCCACGATCTCGATTCCCATTTGGCGTGCGAGGAAGGTGTGTTCAAAGTAAGCCGAGTTATAAATGCCGGGCGTCAGCAAGACAACTGTCGCATCAGAGTAATCATGCGGCACAACGGACCGCAGTGTGGCGAGTAGCTCCTGCGGATAATGACCGATGGGCATCACGTCATAACGCGAGAAGAGGTCTGCAAATGTCCGTTTCATTGCCTGCCGGTTCTCCAACATATAACTGACGCCAGAGGGCGAACGGAGATTATCCTCGAGGACATAATAGTCACCGTCGTCATTGCGCACAATGTCCGTTCCGACAACATGGATATAACGGTCTTTCGGCACATCGATCCCCATCATCTCCCGGCGAAAGTGCCGGGAACTGAAGACTAGTTCGGCTGGGATCAGTTTTTCGCTCAGGATGCGCTGGTCGTGATAAATGTCGTGGAGGAAAAGGTTGAGAGCCGTCACTCGCTGAGTAACTCCGCGTTCGATATGGATCCACTCCTCGCGAGGAATGATATCGGAAGAGCACACG
>DNDO01000172.1:0-200 GCA_003484265.1 Anaerolineae bacterium | reverse complement strand
CGCGGCACCAGGTCGAACGGAAAAATCCGCTCGATGCCCTGTTCCTGTCCATAGACCGTAAAAGTGATCCCCTGATATAAGAACGCCTTGTCTGCGATGCGTCGGCGTTCGGCAAACATCTCTGCCGTCATGTTCTGCAAATAATCGCGCAATACCGTGTAATGTCGACGCGTCTCACCTACAGACGAAAACATCTCGTC
>DNDO01000129.1:12573-14349 GCA_003484265.1 Anaerolineae bacterium | reverse complement strand
GCTTTCACCAACTTAAAGCCGGGCATCACATAAGGGACGACGATCATCGAGTCGACGAATATCTCGCGGATCATTTTTTCGCCGTCCACTGCGTTGGTGATCGTAACGATGGCATCCGCATGGGTATGATCGACAAACGTATGCGGAAGGATGCCGTGCAGGATCGCCTCCACCGACGGGGCGGGCGCGGCTGGATTCGTCATGCTGAGCACCAGTTCACGCGCCATGTCTGTATCGGAGAGTTGGTCCAATTCAGCCAGCTTCAACAAATAATCGAGTCGGCAGGGAGAGAATCCCGCGGTTTCGATGGTTGCCAGGTCCCAGCCGCTGCCTTTTACGTAGAGTATCTTTTCATCCTCTCCAAACACATTCTTTTCGACCGCTTTTACGGAAGTATTCCCGCCGCCGTGCAGGACGAGCGACGGGTCTGATCCCTGCAATCGCGAGGTATAAACACGCTGTTCCAGCGCAGTTGTGAAGCGTGCGGCATCTTTATCGTTCCATTGATTTTGCATTTGTTACTCCAGAATATATTTGTTCTTCAAAGATATTATATTCCCTTCATGCAATTAAATAAACAAGACCGCGGTGATAACCGTGGTCTTGTTGCCTATAATTCTTTCATGATCTTGGACTTTTCCGTTCTGTGATGCCCTATTTTTTCTTTGCCAGTTTTGTCAGGGCTACCATTAGTTCGGTTGCCGGGTCGATGATGGCTTTTCCCATTGGCTCGTTGGAAAGCGTCTGAAAACTTCCATAGCCGAAATGCAGTCCACTGGGAGTAAGCATGTTCAAGCGGACGTTACCATTCGTCGGCGCAGGAGGACGCGCCTCTTCCCACGGACCGATTTTCTTCACCACGTTTTCACCGGCATCCAGCAAAGCCTTTATCTTGTCATCCAGCGACTGATCAGGTCTTTCCCATATCTCCCCCGCGCCCGTGAAATTCAGGTATCGCGCTGTGAAATTGGTATATGCGGCGACGATATCCGCACCCTTAGGCATACCCACTTCAACCACCATGCCATAAACGATCTTTGCCTTATCAGCGGGCGGGTTCACGCCGAGTTGACGGAGGAAATGCCAGGCTTGTAAATAATGGCGCGGTTCGAGCCCGGTCATGTCTGTGATGGTTTGATACATCTTCACCGCAGATGACTTGTCACCTTTTTCGAGAAGTTGTCTTGCCTTGACGAACGAACTCCACGGCTCAGCATTAGCGGTATCATCGCGCGGCCACTCGGAGGCTGGCAGGTCTCCGAACAGGGTGTCTCGAATTGTGACGGGTTTATGGGCTGGTTTCTTTTTGAACAGGTTCCACATAGATCATCCTCGGCTGATGGATTGTCCTGCAATCGGCACATTATAGACAGGTTTCACCTGCGCGAGAAGGATTTTCAAAATATGATCCGCGCTCTGCCATCGTCTTATGTCTATGGTCCAAACTTAATTCATCTCGCCTGTTTCTGCGATCATTTTCATCTTAGCGATGTCAACCAATTTCCCATTGCTGATGACATGTGCAGGCGCAGCGTGTTCACGAAGTGCTTCCAGAACATTTGGCGCTTGCAGAACAACGAGGTTTGCTGGTGCACCAATCCTCAGTTCATGCTCCTGCACATTCATTGCGCGCGCCGCGTTGACCGTGACCATCTCGTAAAGGGTTTCGATCTCGCGATTGGTCGTCATCCAAAGCAGGTGCGAGGCGAGGAACGCCACCTCCAGCATGTTATTCCGCCCGAACGGATAATAGCCATCGGAGATGTCATCCTGCCC
>DNDO01000129.1:5750-12343 GCA_003484265.1 Anaerolineae bacterium | reverse complement strand
GGGTCGCTGACAACGGACATGTTCGCCTGCCGAAGCAGGGCGGCGACTTTCTGAAAATAGGGTTGTGGATATAACGCCATGGCACGCGCATGATGCGCAAGTGCGCGTCCCTGCCAGTTGCGTTTGATTGCCTCGACAGCCATCGCTTCCAATGTACGCAGACCTGCATCGCCTGCATCATCCACCAACATGGAAACATCCTTGTTGAATTCCTGCGCCAGATCGAATATCTCTTTGACGTGTGCACCCATATCCGCATCTGTAAATTCGATCCACGGGATGCCGCCAACAACATCCGCGCCGAGTTCCATTGCCTGACGCATCAATTGACCTGCCCCCGCTTCACGCGCCAATCCATCCTGCGCGAACGCACAAGCCTGTACCTCAACTATGCCTTTGAACTCATCCCGCCCGCGGATGACAGCCTTGATCCCCTCGAGGCGTGCTTTCGAGTCTACATCAGCCAAAGCGCGGATGTGTGTGTTCCCATACATCGCAGCTTGTGCCAATGCACGCCGCACATTCTTTATGATCCAGGACTCTTCATATTTATCCTTGACCCGCGCCGCCAGTTCGATGGTGGTCATGGCTTTGCCCATGCCCTCGGCGTGATACCCGGTCAGCGCCTCCTCATCCATCATCTGACGCGTGTACACTTTGCACAGATGCAGATGCGGGTTGACAAAGGACTCCGTCACAAGATTCCCTTGTGCGTCAATTGTCAACTTAGTGTTTCCATCAATATGATCTGCAAGTGCCGTGATACGTCCGTTTGAAATACCGATCTCTTTTAATCCTCCCGTTTGATTCCGAAGCCTTGCGTTTTTAATCAAAATGTCGAAGTTGTCTGCCATGGTCAAGCCTCCAATTTGAACTTTGATAATACTTATATTATAAGTGTTAAGAAAACAGAACCGCTTATTAAGTGAAACTTTTCGTTTTCTCGCAGTAATGTTTATAATGCCATTAAATATTAATCAACATGATGAGTCGAGAACAAATGGATCAAGACGAATTTGTAATCTTCGCTGTACTAAACAGGGATCATTTTGATGAGATCCTAAAACCCCTGACAGAACAGTTTAAAGACATCGAATCTGGCAGGCAGGGTGATGATTGGATCTGGGTCCATTTGGGCGACGATAAGATCGAAATCGATTCGTTTTATTCGATGGAGTTGGAAGTCAAAGGAAAACGAAAACACTATATGGTTGTAATGCAAGCCATCCAAAAATTGGCGAAGGACTCAATTATTCAGATTTTTGACCCGCCCAAAGTTGACATGACCCGATAACTTATTAACATAATAAAAATAAGCCGCGTCCTCACGGACACGGCTTATTAAATCTCTATTCTCTATCTCATTCCAACTTACCCGTCACCATCGCCATCTTCAATTCGCCGATCGCCTTGGTGACTTGAATATCACGCGGACAGGCGTTCGTGCAGTTATAGGCTGTGTGACAGCGCACGGTTCCATTCGTTTCGCTTAATATCTCCAGACGTTGTGATGCGCCTTCATCGCGGCTGTCAAACACAAAGCGATGCGCCGCAACCAATGCGGCGGGACCATAATACTCGTCACTCGCCCAGAACGACGGGCAGGATGTGGTGCAAGCCGCGCACATAATGCACTTGGTCGATTCGTCGAAGCGCGCGCGCTGTTCGGGGCTTTGTAATCGTTCCCTGCCATCGGCAGGAAGCGGTGACTCATTGATCATATACGGCAGCATCTTCTTATAGTTATCGAAGAACGGGTCCATATCCACGATCAGGTCCTTGGCAACTTTCAAGCCCATGAGCGGCTCAACAGTGATGTTCGCACCAACATCGCGGATGAGAGTCTTGCACGCCAGCATGTTCCTTCCATTGATACGCATTGCATCCGACCCGCATACGCCATGCGCACACGAACGGCGAAACGAAAGCGAACCGTCCTTGTGACCTTTGATCAACTCAAGCACATCCAGGACACGGTCGTTCGGGTCGGCTTCGACTGTATAACTTACGTAATGTCCGCGTTGGTCCTTCTCGGGGTTGTATCTAAATATTTTTACTGTGATTTCCATCAATGGCTCCTCATGTCGTTGCGATCTTCGTGAAGCAATCTCCAACTTGATTGGGTTTTGCTTCGTCGGGCTAGCGCCATCCTCGCAATGACATTATCAATAGACTCTCGGTTTCGGCTGGTGCTTCGTGATCACGACGGGCTTGTAACTGATCTCGAGTTTACCGTTCCGTTTTGCGATCAACGTATGCTTCAACCAATTCTCGTCGTCGCGCTCGGGGTAATCCTCGCGCGAATGACCGCCGCGCGACTCTTTTCTGTTCAACGCGCTTGCCGCGACAACTTCCGCAACATCAAGCAGGTTGCCAAGCTCCCACGCGTTCAGCAATTCGGTGTTGAAAACCTTGCCTGTGTCGCTGACCTTCACATCCTTGAATCGTTTTTGCATTTCGCGAATTTTTTCCAACGCCGATTGCATATCCTTTTCGTTCCGGTAGATACCGACATCTGCAAACATGACGTTCTTCATCTCATTGGACAGGTCGTACACGTTCTCTTTTCCCGACCCATTCATCAACGCCTCAAATTCTGACCTCGCGCCTGCTTCGGCATCCTGCGGCATTTTTCCAAACTGAGCAGTCTTTGAATATTCCGCCGCTTTGAGACCTGCATGTTTACCGAACACAACTATGTCCAGCAGTGAGTTTGTCCCCAACCGATTTGCTCCATGGACGGACACGCAGGCACATTCACCTGCCGCATACAATCCAGGGATGGTCGTGCCTTTATCGTCAGTGACCACTTCACCAAATTTATTGGTCGGGATGCCGCCCATGGCGTAATGCGCTGTCGGCTGGGTCGGCATCAATTGTGTGACAGGGTCGACGCCGAGGTAGACGCGGCAGAAATCCACGATGTCAGGGATCTTTTTCAGGACCGTTTCGCCGGTAATTATTATGGGAGAGCCGTCGGGGTTGGTGCGCCCGTCCTCCGCGGCATACCTGTTCACGGTCTCAGGGCGGATGTCCAGATAGACGTAGTTCTTGCCGTTGATACCACGGCCTTCTTTTATTTCAGTGTAGATCGCGCGGGATACCACATCGCGGGAAGCCAGGTCCTTCACGGTGGCCGCATACTTCGGCATGAAGCGCTCGCCCTTGCCGTTGATCAGGACCGCGCCCTCACCGCGCGCGCCCTCCGTGATGAGAATGCCGAGTTTATAGATGCCCGTCGGGTGGAATTGGAAGAACTCCATGTCCTCCAATGGAAGACCCTTCTTCAGCAGGATCGAACAGCCGTCGCCCGTATACGCATACGCATTGGACGTCACTTCGAAGATGCGGCCGTATCCGCCTGTCGCAAAGATGACCGCCTTGGCATGGAAGGTGTGCAGTTCGCCCGATGCCAGCTCGACCGCGACGACGCCAGCGGCTTTTCCGTCCACCATGATGAAATCCAGCACCTGATACTCGTCGAAGAAGGTCACTTCGTTCTTGATGCATTGCTGATAAAGCGTTTGCAGGATCATATGTCCCGTGCGGTCTGCGGCGTGCGCGGCGCGGCGTACAGGCTGCCCCGTTTCATTGTTGGTGTGCCCGCCGAACGGTCGCTGTGAGATGCGTCCCTCGGGGGTGCGGTCGAAGGGAAGCCCCATGTGCTCCAACTCGAGCACCGCGTCAATCGCTTCACTGGTCATGAACTCGATGGCATCCTGGTCGCCCAAATAATCCGACCCCTTGACCGTATCATACATGTGCCATTCTGGTTTGTCTTCTTCGTAATTGCCGAGCGCCGCGCTGATGCCGCCCTGCGCCGCGCCTGTGTGTGAACGCGTGGGATACATCTTGCTGATGATCGCCGTCTTCGCGCCGCGTGAGGCATACAGCCCCGCCATGAGCCCCGCTCCACCCGCGCCGACCACGATCACTTCAAACTGATGAACATTTGCCATGAAATCTCCTGAAAAATTTGCCACGGATTACCATTGTTTTATATAAAACAATCCGTGTAACCAGCGGCTAAAAAATTATGCAATCCAGATAATATACATCGCAGCCAGGCTCGCCGCGACGGCATAACTGATAACGATATACCTTGCCCAACGGCGTCCGGATTCACTGGTGACGTAATCGTCCCAAATCTCCAACACACCGTGGACGCCGTGTCCGCAAACCACCAATACAAATGCAATGACCATCAATTTGGCAAGGATGATCATGCCGAAGTTCTTGCCGAGCGGGCTTTCCGCCAGGTTTGGAAAGAATGACCAGTACAAGATATCTGCAAAATTTGCGCCCGTCCTTGCGCTTGCAATGAGCGCGCCGATGATGCCCGCAAGGATCAACCCATACATCGCGATGACAGTGAAGCG
Organism: Anaerolineae bacterium; assembly: GCA_003484265.1. Lineage (GTDB taxonomy): Bacteria > Chloroflexota > Anaerolineae > Anaerolineales > Villigracilaceae > Defluviilinea. Next base: position 7,964 of record DNDO01000129.1, on the reverse strand, counting down.
CGTGAACGCCCACATGAAGACTTCAAAACTGAAACCCCGTTTTTTAATTGGAAGTGTTCTAGCCGCCATGCTTAGCCTCCCATCGCATTTTGCAATACCACGAAAACAGCAAAGCCAGCCACCAAAACGTAGGCCACCCATTCGATGTTGATGGCAGTGCGGAAATGTTCGATCAGTTTCGGTGACAGGTCCAGGATGGTGATGCGCAGTCCGTTGATGGCGTGGAATAATCCAAAAACCAGCACGATGATCTGAAATATCCAGTTGCTCATCAAAGCCTGCATGGAATCCACCCCGACCAAAGACAAAATATATACGGTGAAGAAAATGAATAGCGCACTCCCGCCGATGCGGTGCAGGATATATGTCAGGTACGGACCCTGTCCCTTATATCCGAGAGCCGATGAAAGGCTGACGTCCCTTTTCAAGCCCATTGAAACCTCCAGAATTAGTCTTCGGAAGTCTCCTCGGAGACCTCTCGATATTGTGTGAACAAGACCGACTTCCGAAGTCTCTTGTTGCACAACGATATTATTTTACCCCGTGATACACTGAATCGCGAACGAATCAAAGTTTTGCGCAACAAAAGGTACAATATTTGCATCATTAAACGGATTGGAGATTCATATGAAAACAGAAAGCGGATTGGAATATATCGAAATAGAAGCAGGCACGGGTGCGAAGGCGGAAGCGGGTAAAACTGTCGACGTGCATTACACGGGCAAATTGCAGGACGGCACTGTCTTCGACAGTTCGGTCTCACGCGGTGAACCAATTGCATTCAAGTTGGGCATCGGACAGGTCATCAAAGGCTGGGACGAGGGCATTGCCCTGATGAAGGTCGGCGGCAAAGCACAGCTTATCATCCCGCCAGATCTTGGATACGGCGACCGCGGCGCGGGCGGCGTCATCCCGCCCAATGCCACTCTGGTATTCGATGTTGAATTGGTTGGTGTGAAGTAATCGAAAGTCCCGCAATTTGCGGGACTTATTTCAAGTAACTCAATATTTTTGAAATTGGAGCGGTCAATTGAATAATTGTAAAGAATTATAATGAAGGGATGCGTTTTCAAAGATTTCTTAACTGGTTTACCTTCATCGTATTTGGTATCGGAGTATTTTATCGTCCACAGGCGGTCCAGGCTGGACAGGCTCTTCCAGTCCCAAATCAGGTCAGCGCTTACGAGTTGATCATTGCGATGAACACCCTGCGTGTTTCATACGGTCTGCCGGCACTCGTGGAAGACCCAATTGTCAATGCGGTTGCCCAGTCAACAGCGCAGATCATGGCGGCGAACAGCATGTCCTGGCATATCGGCGATGTGCGCGGACGGCTGGCTTCCGCGGGCTACGGCGGCGGAGGCACGGTATGGGCGACCGAGAATTTTGCCGTTAGCGGCGGAGGTATGGGCATCGATCAGATCATGTCAGTCTGGGCTGACCCGGATCACATGCGCCCGGCGGTTGAACCGTCGTATTGTCATGTGGGAGCGGGAGTGGCAACCGCGAACGGAAAAACATATTACATTCTGCAGGCGGCTTACGTCTCCGGGCAGGCTTGCGGAAGTTCGTCACCGGTTGCTCCAGGTACTGTCCAGCCGGGAAGCGGCGCAGGCTTCGTGCCCCAAATTATCGTGCCGGTGAAAATCGCCACGCCCGATGCGGATGGCAGGACCTATCATATCGTCCAGGCGGGGCAGTCATTCTGGGCAATCGCGATTACCTACCAGGTCACCATTCAAGATATCGAGACCTGGAACAATATCTCCCGCAATACGCCGCTGCAATCCGGTCAGCGTTTATACATCCCGAACAAGGACACGGAAGGTTATGCCACGCCGATCCCAATTGGCATGGTCGTGCCTCAAGCCCCGGATGCGGACGGCAAAATAATTCACGAAGTACAGCCTTATCAGGCGTTGATCACGATTTCTGAAGCGTATAAAGTCACGGTGGATCGGATATTGGCATTGAACGGACTCCAGGCGGATTGGCCCCTGCAAATTGGGCAGAAGCTTTTGATCTCCCCGGGCAATATCACCCCCAGCCCGACCTTGAGCGCCATCCAGAGACTCACCCCTGAAGCAGACGGCAGATACTATCACACGGTCCAGAGCGGCGAAACGCTTTTGTGGATCGCTGGATTGTATGAAGTTCCGGTTTCGGATTTGATGAGTTGGAACGGACTGGATGACAGTTCCATCATCCGCCCCG
>DNDO01000129.1:5328-5456 GCA_003484265.1 Anaerolineae bacterium | reverse complement strand
CCACGCTCACTCCCGCCCCGGCAACTGCTACGCCATCTCCCCAGCCAACCATCACCCTGCCGCCTCCAACTGCGACTCCGACGATCACTGCCGAGGGGTCCTCATCGCGCGGATTCAACCCGGGTCTT
>DNDO01000129.1:2860-5196 GCA_003484265.1 Anaerolineae bacterium | reverse complement strand
CCAACGCCCACGCTCACTCCCGCCCTGGCAACTGCTACGCCTTTTCCCCAGCCAACTATCACCCTGCCGCCTCCAACTGCGACTCCGACGATCACTGCCGAGGGGTCCTCATTGCGCGGATTCAACCCGGGTCTTTCTCTCGGACTGCTCGCCATCGTCATTGCAATTGGCGGAGCGATTTGGTGGAGATTTTCGCGCAGAAATAAAGTGGTATAACCTCATGTATGTCCATCTATAGCTCTGATCGAGAACGTCGCCTCTGGATCTGGACCCTGATCGTGGTCGCTGCCATCTACTCGACCCTCGGTCTGACAGCAACTCTCGCCGAAACGCTGCTCGAAAGCGGCATGTTCACCAATGCCTTCATTACTGCATTCTTACTGATGTTGACCGCTGTACTGACCCAGGGATTAAAGGTACGCCCTCGCGGGATCGAACTCGGCGTTGGGATCGGTATTGCGGCTGTCTATATAATGGTGTTCGCGCGGATGGGGATCGTGGAGCGCACCCACCTGTTCGAATACAGCATTGTTGCCACCCTCATTTATGAAGCGCTCAAGGAACGCGCCAGCCAGGGACGCATCGTCCGCGCGCCTGGGTTGGTTGCGATTTTGGTAACGTCGCTGATCGGTGCACTCGATGAAGGCATCCAGTTCTTACTTCCCAGCCGCGTGTTCGACCCGATCGATATGGGTTTTAACGCCCTTGCTGGTTTTATGGCGGTCATCGCGAATGTGGCATTGACGTGGGCACGGACATGGTGGGCGGGGAAGGGAAAAGCATAAGGTGGTTTCATAATGATGTTGCTCATCCTCGCTCTCTTGGTTGTGATCGCGATTGTTGTAGTGCTCGTGTTATATGATCATTCCAGCAGTCGATAGAAAATAAACCGGAGCAGGAGGTAAACATGGGAGCATTACATGAATCCATGCTTGAATATAAAAAACAGCTGAAGAAGGGAGCCATTCAACAAGCCTACAAAGGTCTGATCGAATACATCATGGGGTTGCGGACGTATTTCCAAAAGAAATACCCCGAATATTTCGTGTCCGGCAGCATCTATTATGGATACATGGATATGACCTATTTCGCGCTGGTTCCAAGTTCGTTGAAAAAGCATAGATTGAAGATCGCAGTCGTTTTCAATTATGAGACATTTCGGTTTGAAGTGTGGTTGTCAGGGGCGAACAGGCAGGTTCTGGAAAAGTATTGGACGTTGATAAAGGAAAGCGGATGGAATAAATACAGGCTTGTACCGCAGGAGGAAAAGTGGGTTGATTCCATTCTCGAGCACGTTTTGGTCGAAGACCCGGACTTTAGCGAACCGGATTCTTTGACAACACAGATCGAAAAAGCGACCTTGAAATTCACTCGGGATGTTGAGAACTTTTTATCCAGGCAGTAGTATTGTATAAAAAGCAATTAATTCATATTTGGAAAACCGATGCTATATTGTTATTGAACCATGGAGGCGCAAATGACGTGGAAGGAAAAGCTGGAACTCTACGATAAACTCGTTGACAAATGTCCAGGATTTGAAAGAAAAGGAAAGACCGGACCGTATACTTCAGCAAACGGGCACATGTTCTCGTTCCTCAACAAGGATGGCGAGTTGGGGTTTAGGTATTCAAAGGAAGTGCAGGAAAAGTATTTAAAGGAATTCGAAACAACGATCTTTAAGTCTCATGGGGCGGTCATGAGGGGCTATGTGTTGATCCCCGACCGCATGCTTGACGATATGGATAAGTTGGCAGAACTTCTCAACGAGAGTTACGATTACGTCATGTCTTTGGAGCCAAAATAATGGATTCAACAATGAAAGCGATCGTTTATACACAATACGGAGGCCCGGAAGTTCTTCAACTCAGTGAGGTGGAGAAGCCAACGCCGAAGGCGAATGAGGTGCGGGTGAAGGTGTATGCGTCCACAGTGACGTCAGGCACGGTGTATGCGCGAAGCGGCACACATCCGGATTCGAAGTTATGGGCCGTGGGATTACGCCTCCTGTATGGCATCACAAAACCCAGAAAGACCATCCTGGGATATGAATTCTCCGGTGAAGTGGAAGCCGTGGGAGCGGATGTCACACTCTTCCAAAAGGGGGATCAGGTGTTTGGCACCACGACGGAGCTGAACGCGGGCGCGTATGCCGAGTTTGTCTGTCTACCCGAAGAGTGGAAGGGGGGCGTGGTCGCAAAAAAACCTGCCAACCTGACCCATGCGGAAGCCGCCGCGATTCCCATCGGAGGCATGACCGCGCTGCATATTCTCAATAACGCAAATATCCAGCAGGGACAGAAGATACTGATCTATGGCGCTTCTGGAAGCGTAGGGAC
>DNDO01000129.1:1259-2658 GCA_003484265.1 Anaerolineae bacterium | reverse complement strand
GCAGCACGTCGAACCTGGATTTGGTGCGCTCCCTGGGCGCAGAACATGCCATTGATTACATCCATGAGGATTTCTCTCAGCGCCGTGAGACCTACGACGTGGTGTTCGATGCGGTCGGTAAACTCTCGCCCTCGACAGGGAAAAACGTTTTGAAGAAGGGCGGTAAATACCTGACCGTCAAATCGCCGACCAGTGAAAAGACTGAATATCTGACTTTTCTCAGGGAGCTTGTTGAGGCAGGGAAGATCAAACCCGCCATTGATAAGGTCTACCCCCTGGAAGAGACCGCCGAAGCGCACAGGTATGTCGATAAGGGACATAAGAAGGGAAATGTCGTCATCTCGGTGAATCATAAGGATTAACAATTACATGTGGAGGGAAAAACTGGAACTCTTCGCACGGAGCAGTGATGAGAGATTATGTGCTAATTCCCGACCCAATGCTTGAAGACCTTGATAAATTGGCAGACTATCTTAATGAGAGTTACGATTACGAAATGGCATTGGAACCAAAATAATTGATTTCGCTGTAAAGAAGTACATCCGGGCTACGGGCGGAAAATACAATGGGATGTTGTTATTGCGGTGGTTTTCATGAGCTACTGGAGTTGTTATTTATTGCCGGGTCTAAGACAATGCTCATCGAAAAAATCTTCCACCGGCTGATCAAGTAATTTTCTCAACACGGTCCATTATTCTGGATTGTTTGGAGACCAATGGCGATAAGGCTAATATAGCGACCAGCCCAAAGAATAATATTCCGATCTTATAGATATCTCCGAGTGAAAGCCAGCCTGCATTTAGAATCCCCAATGCAACAAATGGACCAATGGTGGCGCCGAGGTCTCCAGCTGTATTGTTCAGTCCCAATGCACGTCCGCGTAGTTTTTTGGGAACGCGGTCGCCTGCAATGGCAGGTATCAATGTTTCGGTGCTGCTATTTGCTATCGGTACCAGGAATGCGCCGACCAGGGCCAGGCTGACGACATCGCTGCTCATGAACCATAAGCCCAGGCACCCCACGATCATTGCCAACCCAATGACCGGCCATCTTCGGCCCACCCTGTCTGAAACCGAACCAGCCATACGAGCGCTTCCCATACTGGCAACATTTCTTATGAAGGCATAAATTCCTGAGAGGGTAAGGATCGGAATAAATAGGATCGCGATCTGTGTTCCTTCTCCGTATAGATTTGAGAGCCACAAGACCGCAGTTGCTGCCAGCACGCCCCAGGCCATAAACCGGGAAATAAAGATGGCAAAAGATGTGGTGATCATTACATCCCAGGGTAATTTCATCGCCTCATTATCATCCGTCGCTTTGACCGCATCTCTGGAGCTTGTCGGCTCATTTTTTCTGGTCTCGGGCAGTAGGAAAAACCAGACCAGTGCCATGGCAG
>DNDO01000129.1:0-1016 GCA_003484265.1 Anaerolineae bacterium | reverse complement strand
CCGAATGTATCTGTGAGAATCGCCCCGGTAAAGGAAGCGGATGCGACGCCTATGAAGAACCACATCTGATAGATGCCGCTATTGTGACCGCGATCTTCTTCAGTGGACACATCCAGTACGACAGAATTCCCACCCACCCATAACAGGGACCAGGCCAGACCCCAGAGAATTCTGCCCAACAACAGGGGCCAGAACCCATGACCTGTGGCATAAAAAATACTGGCACCGGCACCAAGGAACAGCGAGGTGATCAGTAAACCGCGCCGCGGCAGGCGGTCGTAGAGGATGCCCACAGGACCGTTCAACACCAGGCGCGCGGCTCGATTGGCTCCCAATAGCAGACCCGCCATCGAGAGACTGATCCCCAACTGGGCGGAAATGCTTGGATGGGGTAACACAGTATAAAGAGTGGATTCCCCCAGCAGGGAGACGGCAGTTCCGATACCCAAAATGTTCAAAATGGATCTTGATGATTTTATTATTTTCATTGCGGCAGACAATTGTACTGCACTGACAATTTATTGGTAAAAAGGCGTTCACTCTTTGCTCAAATTGACAATTGACTTATGGGTGGAAAACCCATAAGATGTCGTTATTGAATTCAAATTTTCCGCCGTATAATACCCCATTATGGATTTTATACAGGAACCGTCTATAGTCCGTTACAAATTGCCCGTAAGGGTATACCTCTGCCGTATAACCTCTAGTTGAGCGCTTTTCACGGATTGTGCTTCCACATAATATATATAGTAGGAGAAAACATGGACGCTTGGGCACTAATTTCGTATCTGATTTTGTTTATAGCTTTTACAGTTATTGTCGGTCGTTTATTTAGCACCCGTGGAAAAGTATTCTTGGAACATCTCTTCGACGGAAATACTCAAATAGCCGACGCAGCTAATTTTTTGTTAAATATCGGCTTTTACTTACTCTGCCTAAGTATGATGTTGCTGAATATTTCATTGAGCCTACCCATGACTGGCCTTGCTGACGCGATGCAATAAAAATGTACTTCC
>DNDO01000248.1:19615-19817 GCA_003484265.1 Anaerolineae bacterium | reverse complement strand
ATTGATAAAACATCCGCTTCATTCCTACCCGACGCCTGAAACGCCACAATATCAGTGACCTCAGGTTTGCCGTGAGTCATTGTGCCCGTTTTGTCGAAGGCAATTGCTTTGATACGACCAAGATTCTCTAGATGCGCGCCGCCCTTGACCAGAACGCCGTTTCGCGCCGCCTGCGCAACGCCTGCAAGGATTGTGGCGGGGG
>DNDO01000248.1:9770-19442 GCA_003484265.1 Anaerolineae bacterium | reverse complement strand
GGTGTGCCAAGTGCCACAGCGCAAGGCGATGCCGCGACCAGCAAGGTCATGGCGCGCAGAAATGAATCACGGAAGGGATAACCAAACAAGGGAGGGAGAATAATGATGAGTGCTGTCAGGATTAACACATTGGGAATAAATATGCGCTCGAATTTTTCCATCGTTTGCTGGGTGGGAGATTTTTCAGCTTGCGCTTCTTCCACCATTTTCATAACGCGTGCCAGTGTCGAATCTTTAGCAAGCCGCGTCACACGGACTTCCAATGCACCTTCTCCGTTGACCGTGCCAGCGAAAACCTGGTCACCTGGAGATTTATCAACAGGGAGCGATTCGCCTGTCACGGGAGATTGGTCAATTCCCGACGTACCGTCCAAAACAATCCCATCTACAGGGAGGCGAACACCGGGGCGAACGATGACTACATCATCCAACATGAGAGCCTTTACAGAAACCTCAAGCTCTTTGCCATCGCGACGAACCAACGCAGATTTAGGAGTCAAGCTACCTAACGCACGTATTGCAGAGCGAGCACGGTTGAGTGCGCGATTTTCAAGTGCATGACCCAGACTGAAAAGGAAGAGAAGCAATGCGCCTTCGGCAAATTCACCGAGGAAGGCGGCGCCGACCGCGGCAAACACCATCAGAACGTCAGTGTCGAAGCGTTTCACCTTCAACGCCTGCCAGGCATGGCGCGTAACATCCCAGCCGCCAAGCATGTAGGTTGTCAGATACAGGCCAATGCTGAGAAAAGCGGGAAACCGAAAAAAGAGTTCGCCGAGCCAGCCAATTAGCAGGAGGGCACCAGCCAACATACTTATATAGAGCTCGCGATTTTCTTCAAGACGAGATTGAAATTCGCTTAACGGAATTTTATAACCAAGTTTTTGTATTTGCTTTTCAATGTCGGAATGGTCAATTTTCTGATTATCAAATTCCACCCACATTTTTTCAGCAGGGTAATTGACTGTGGCCTTCAATACGCCGTTCATTTGCTTCAAACTATGCTCGATTGTCACAGCACAATTGGAGCAGTCCATGCCTTTGATTGGGGTTTCTAAAGTTTGTAAAGTCATTTAAAAAGTCATCCATGTTTTACATGGTCAAGGCCCATGAGATATAGTTTTTTGACGTGGTCGTCATCCAGAGCATAAAAGACCAGCCGCCCTTCTTTGCGCCCGCGTACAAGATTCATCTGCCGCAGACCGCGCAGTTGATGCGAAACAGCGGACTCGGTCATTTCGAGTCCTGCCGCGATCTCACTTACATTCATTTCACCATCGAGCAATACAGAAATGATCCGCAGGCGAGACGAGTCGCTTAATGCACTGAATAGTTCAGCAAGGCGTGTGGATGTGGATACTTTGAGTAACATAATTTATATATGAATAATTGCTCATGTATTCAATATATTACAATAAAAAAAGAGAACCGTCAAGTGACGATTCTCCCTAATTATCATTTCCTTAGGAGCATAGAGGTCAACAAAATATTTTGGGTTAGCCGCCGAGGGCGTCATTCAACCAGTCCAAAAATCCTTTTTCCTGGGGTTTGACCGTTGTACCCAGGCTCTCTGCAAGTTTCTCGAACAACTCACGCTGTTCCTTGGTGAGTTTCGTAGGCACAACTACATTGACGATCACCTTTTGGTTGCCGCGATCTTTTCTTCTTAGAAATGGGACACCCTTGCCTTTCATGGTAAATACTTTTCCAGATTGGGTTCCCGCAGGGATTTTTAACTTCTCATCGCCGTCGAGGGTCGGTACTTCCACATCAGCGCCAAGCACAGCCTGGGCCACATTGATATCGAGGTTCAAAAGGATGTCGTTCTCGCGGCGCTTGAAGAACTTATGCGGCTTTACATCCAACACAAGGAATAGGCTTCCGTTCGGACCGCCGAGAGTCCCGGGTCCGCCCTCCCCCGCCAAACGGATCTGCGTACCGCGGTCCACGCCTGCGGGCACTTGTACTTTTTTCTTTACGGTCTTGCGTTCCAGGCCGCCGCCGCGACAGGTCTTACATGGAGATGAGATCGTTTCACCTCGCCCGTTACAGGTCGGGCATGTAGCGGTCTGCACCATCTGACCCAGGAACGTCTGGCGCACTTGACGAACTTCTCCCTGCCCACTACATGTGGAACACTTCACTGGCGAAGTGCCGGGTTCTGCTCCATTGCCTTCACAGCGCGAACAAGTCTCTTCACGCTGGAATTCGATCTCTTTCTCGACACCAAAGACAGCTTCTTCGAATGTCAGGTCGATCTGCATTTGCAGGTCGCGTCCACGGCGAGGCGAGCGGCGGGAGCGTCCCGTTGAGAATCCAAAACTCCCGAACAGTTCTTCGAAGATATCGCCGAAGTCCGAGGTGTAATCACGGAAGCCGCCCATATTGCCAAGCCCCTCTTTTCCATAGCGGTCATAGCGGGCGCGCTTTTCCTTATCGGATAGCACGCCGTAAGCTTCGTTGATCTCTTTGAACTTCTCCTCGGCGCCTTCCTCCTTGCTCACATCGGGATGATACTGACGCGCAAGTTTACGGAACGCGGCTTTGATCTCGTCATCGCCTGCGTTCCGTCCAACGCCAAGGATTTCGTAATAATCACGGTTGCTCATAATATCATTCTGTCATTGTGAAGAGCGGTTGTTGCGACAAAGCAATCCTCAACTTGGAAATAGATTTTTCGCCAGATAACTGCTCGCAATGACGTGGTCGTTACTCCTTGACTTCCCCATCCACAACATCAGGTTCGCCCTCCGGATTTGACTCCGCTTCGCCCTCAGCCGCAGTTGGATTCTGCTCATACACACTGGCGCCGATCTTTTGAATTGCTTCACCTAAACCATCGGTCGCAGCTTTCATCGCGGCGACATCATCACCCTCAGCGATCTTTTTCACCTCGGCAACCTTCGCTTCGATATCTGCCTTCACCTCAGCCGGGACTTTGTCCCCAAATTCCTTGAGGGCTTTTTCAGCGGCATACGCCGTGTTATCAGCATGGTTTCGCGCCTCGATCAACCCCTTTCGCTTGGTGTCTTCCTCGGCGTGCGCTTCCGCATCTTTACGCATCTTATCCACTTCCTCGTCACTCAAACCAGAGGAGGCAGTGATGGTGATGTGTTGTGAACGTCCCGTTGCCTTATCGGATGCGGTTACCTTCAGGATGCCGTTCGCATCGATATCGAATGTCACTTCGATCTGAGGCATACCACGCGGAGCAGGCGGGATACCGTCAAGGATGAACTTGCCCAGCGATTTGTTGTCTGCCGCCATCGGGCGTTCGCCTTGAAGGACATGTATCTCAACCTGAGTCTGGCTGTCACTCGCAGTGGAGAACACCTGACTCTTGCGCGTCGGAATGGTAGTGTTCCGTTCGATCTGCGGAGTGGCTACACCACCCAATGTCTCAATAGACAATGAAAGAGGCGTCACGTCGAGAAGCAGAATGTCCTTGACTTCGCCGCCCAACACGCCCGCCTGGATCGCCGCGCCAATTGCAACCACTTCATCGGGGTTCACACCTTTGTGCGGCTCCTTGCCAAAGAATGCGCGCACGCGGTCTTGAATGGCAGGCATTCGGGTCATACCGCCGACCAACACAATCTCGTGGATGTCGCCCGCTTTCAATTCAGCGTCGGACAAGGCTTGTTTAACGGGAGCAATCGTTCGGTCGACTAGATCCGCTGTCAATTGCTCAAACTTGGAGCGGCTTAGAGTCATCACCAGATGTTTCGGTCCGGTTGCATCCGCAGTCAAATAGGGAAGATTAATCTCGGTCTGCATTGTCGTCGAAAGTTCGATCTTTGCTTTTTCGGAGGCTTCTTTCAAACGCTGCAATGCCTGGCGGTCATTGTTGAGATCAATGCCGTTATCCTTTTTGAACTGCTCGATCAGGTAATCCATAACGCGCAAATCGAAATCATCTCCGCCAAGAAATGTATCGCCGCTCGTGGACTTGACCTGGAACACACCCTCCCCCACCTCCAGTATGGAGACATCGAATGTGCCGCCGCCGAGATCATAGACGACGATGGTTTCGTTGGCCTTTTTATCAAGACCATACGCAAGAGACGAAGCTGTCGGCTCGTTGATGATGCGCAAGACTTCAAGTCCAGCGATCTTGCCGGCATCTTTTGTTGCGTTGCGCTGTGCGTCGTTGAAATATGCGGGAACGGTGATGACCGCCTGCGTGATGGTTTCACCCAGATACGCCTCGGCATCCGCCTTGATCTTCGCAAGGATCATCGCTGAAACCTCAGGTGCGGAATATTCCTTTCCGCCCAATTCAACACGCACATCGCCGTTGTCTGCGCTATTTACCGCGTACGGCACTCGTTTCCGGGTGCGCTCCACTTCAGGGTCATCGCCCTTGCGTCCCATAAAACGCTTCACCGAAAAAATGGTGTTCTGCGGATTGGTGATCGCCTGATTGCGCGCCACGCGACCCACCAGACGTTCATTATTTTTGTTTATTGCCACCACAGAAGGAACGAGGCGCTCGCCTTCAGCGGAGGGAATCACGACAGGCTCCCCGCCCTGCATTACCGCCGCGACAGAGTTTGTCGTGCCAAGATCTATACCAATGATTTTTGCCATGAAATAAATTCTCCTATTAATTAATTACTGTCATTGCAATGACGAATAGCCATCGCCCTCTCAAAGACGAATTTTTGATTATTGCGCCACTCTCACAAGGGCGGGACGTAACACTCGTTCGCCGAGCATATATCCGTTCTGCACGACAGCGATCACATGTCCGCTTTCGACTTCTTCAGAAGGCTCGTTCGAGATCGCTTCATGGAAGTTCGGGTTGAACTCCGCACCTTCGGCTTCGATCTTTTTCACACCTTCACCTTCAAGCACTGTCTGGAATTTACGGACGATCAATTCAATCCCATTTGTCCACGGCTCATCAACAGGGCGGTTTTGCATGGCGCGTTCCAGATCATCGAGCATCGGCAATATCTTTTTGATGATGTCGCCCTTCATATTCGCGCGCATAATTTCATTATCACGCTCGACGCGTTTCTTATAGTTTTGGAATTCAGCCTGAGACCTCTGCCAGCCATCGACGCTTTCCGCCAGTTTGGCTTCCGCATCTCCGAGTTGACGTTTCAATGCATCCATCTCAGCCGAGGCTTGGTCCATTCCCTCGGGCATTTCTTCAACCGGAGCAGTTGCCACAGCCTCCGCTTCGGTCTCTTTGACTTCTTCCTGTTTCTTATTCTTTTTAGTCATACCTGCTTATCACCTGTTTTATTTATTCACCAGCGATGGTGTCATTAACCAGATCACTTAATAAACCTGCCACATAACGAACAGTGGGTATCGTCCTCGCATAGGACATGCGCATTGGACCAAATACTCCCAACGTCCCTGTTGACATGCCGGGCACGCCGTAGCGCGCGATGATCATGGAGCATTCACGCAATTCCTCCCACACGCCTTCTCCGCCGATCAATACCTGTAGCCCGCCGACCCTCCCCTTTCCCCCTGCAGTTGTTCGGTCAAGCAAAGCCTTTAATGTGGAAGGTTCGCCAAACATCTTCAATGCGCGTCGCGCTTCTTCCGTTTCTTTAAATTCGGGTTCAGACAAAACATTTGTCAAACCATCGGTAAATACTTCGCCGGAGACGCTGTCTGCGCTACGGCGCATATCCTGAATGATCAAGGTCATAATATCCTGGTCGAGCGCATCGGAGCGGGCAGGGAGTGAGGCGATCTTGTCCAAGGCCAGACCAGCTAACAGTCCGTTAAGACGCGTTACCGTCTGGCTGAGTCGCTCCTGTGAGACAGGTTCCGCCAATGTCAAAAACTGCTGGCTGACCTCCCCTCCTAACAGTACCAGTACCATCAACACCTGCCGCCCCTGTGTCGAGATCAATTCAACGTGTTTGTATTTTGCCTTCCTCGCATGAGGTGCCGTGACGACAGAAACTCCCTGCGACTGATGCGCAAGGACAGATGCGGCGAGAGTCATCCACTGCTCGATATCCGGAGGGGATTGGTGGAATTGGTGCGAGATCGTGCGTTGTACCGTTTCAGGCAACTCTGCCTGATGCATCATCTGGCTGACAAAGAACCGATAGCCATCCTCCGTTGGAACGCGCCCCGCCGAGGTGTGCGGCTGTCGCAGATAGCCCATCTCGGCTAATGCCGCCATTTCATTCCGTATAGTGGCAGAAGAAAAATTGATGTTGTAATGCTCTGCCAGCCGCTTCGAGCCGATGGGCTGGGCGGATTCAATATAGTCCCGTATGATAAGCAGAAGAAGGGTCTTCTGGCGTTCGGTGAGTTCTGGCAATTCAGTCATTGAGTTCATATAATTAGCACTCTCGCTGAGAGAGTGCTATCCGTTCAAGAATAATAATAACATGCGTAAAAGAGTGTAGTCAATAAGAGGAGTGTAAGAAAATGCCCATCGTTCTCGTAAGCGACGGGCATTGGTTCTGATTTTGGATATGATGGTCTATTGCGCAGGACGCCATGATGGGTCAAAATCCGCATTGGGGTCAACAGTCAGCCGCGTGCGGTTCCCGCCACTTACCGTCATGAAATAGATATCACGATTGCCATTGTTATCGGTGCTTTCATATACGAGCCATGATCCGTCAGGGGAGATTTCAACGTCCTCGATGGGACGAGGCAGGTCCAAGCGCATCGGAGTCTTGGTTGCACGGTCTTCAAAGCGGATGCTCATCAACCAGGGTCGGGACGGACCTACATCCCTCTGGCTGAACAATATCGTTTCATTATCCGGCGCCCAGACTGGAAGAAAATCCCAGACCTGTTGACCACTGCGGGCGATTTGCACATTGCCCTGCCCGGTGTCGCTCATTACCCAAACTTGATAAGCGCCAACTCTCTTGACCGTGTACGCGATCTGATTCCCAAAAGGCGACCATGATGGCTGGCTGTTCTCCTGCACGTCATCTGCTACAGTCGTCAGGCGGACAATTGCTCCCGTCTCTAATGTCAGAATATAAATATCCTTTTTACCGTCTCGTAAGGATGTGAACGCGATGCGTTTTCCATCCGGCGACCAGTCAGGGTCAAAATCGGAGCTTGGAACAGTGGTTAATGGTTTTTGGCCGGAGCCGTCGGCATTCATCACATACAGGCTTGAGTTGGTGTAGATATTCTCAAAGAATTCGGCTCGAGACTTGCACGGGGAGATGAACACGATCTGGGAACCATCTGGCGACCAAGTAGGCTGACATGCACCTTCATCTAAGTTTGTTAGGGGGGTCAAACCGGTTAAGTCAAGATTGATCAAATATATTTGGGGGGTACCCGAACGCGAAGAAGCAAACGCAATCTGTCCGGTTCCGCCGCCTGTCAATGTAGAAACGGGGATCACCGTACTATTAGGCGTTAGAGTAGTTTCTACGACGGGCGGTAAGGTGTTCGTGGGCAGAGATGTTACAGTCGCTATTGCGACTACTTCTTGTGTCTCAGCCGGCGCAAGTGTCTCAACAGGCAAATCCGTTGGCGGAGCTATTGTCGGGGATGTGGCAGGCACATCCCCAGACCCAAGTAACGGGGCAGGGATATACTTCACCATATCGGGCGGGACAAGATCAGGGCGGAATCGCGCTGCAATTACTATAGAAGAAACAAGCAGGAAAAGCACCAATAATAAAGAAGGAATAACCCTGTTCCTTCTGAGTTTTTTGCGAGGTTTAAATTCATGTAACTCTTCGGAGCCAACGCCATCACGCAAGGAAGATCCGGGCCGCGATTCCTTTTCGATTGGGCTCCGCCCGTCGTATGAATCCGATCCGGGAGGTGGCTCAATGACGTATTCCCCAGGCAATCTCTGGGTCTTAGATTTGGAGCCTAACAATGCACGCTTGAATTCATCCGCATTTTGGAAGCGGTCGGCTGGGTCGATGCCCATCGCCTTTTCGATTGCGGCGGAAAGCCGCCTTGATATTTTACTGTTGCGTTTACGCAATGGAGTGAGCTGCGTATTATCCATCGCGCGCGCGAGACCATCTTCAGGGATGATGCCGGTCAGCGCTGCATACAATGTCGCGCCCAAAGAATAGATATCGGTGCGCGGGTCAGTCCGCGCTGTCCCGTATTGTTCGGGCGGGGAATAACCGGGCGTCATGGCGCGAGCGCCCGTGGTCGTTGCCTGACTCCCATGCAACACTTTTGCAAGACCAAAGTCCACGAGGAAGATGTGCCCCTCGGACGCGATTTTGACATTACCCGGTTTGATGTCACGGTGCAGGATCGGCGGCTTGCGGGTATGAAGATAACTCAACGCATCACAGATCGCTGCACCCAAAAGGATCGCTTCATCCTCAGTGATATTGCCCATGCGTTCCATACGCTGACGCAGGTCCTCTCCTTCGATATAGTCCATCACAAGATATTGCCCTTGATCACCGATGACAAAATGATCGGTGACGCGGGGCAGATTGGGATGACGGAGATTCGCGAGGATCACCGCTTCGAGGCGGAACTGGCGTGCATATTCATCGGTGGTGAAAAGGTTCTCCTTGACTGCGACGTCCACACCCAGATTTTCATCGACTGCTCGATAGACAGACCCCATACCGCCCTGGCCAAGGATCTCAACAATTCGATATCGTTTATGCAATAATAAACCGCGTTCAAGTGTCATTGATTTAAGAAATGCTCCCATAAAAATGCATTAGATTTGGGATTATATCAGAGCATCCACCCTTATACTGGATCCATGTTCCATATTGAAACGAAATGACAACCCTGAAAAGTCCGGTCCGATTCTTACTCACTATTTGATCCAGTCCGATGAGCATTTGAACCATCCAGGTAGGATTCTGTTAATGGAAGGGAATAAGGTTTTGGTTGCGTGCAAAGAAGATTTTCATCTAAAACCCCTCCAGAGTAT
Organism: Anaerolineae bacterium; assembly: GCA_003484265.1. Classification (GTDB taxonomy): domain Bacteria; phylum Chloroflexota; class Anaerolineae; order Anaerolineales; family Villigracilaceae; genus Defluviilinea. The sequence goes on along the minus strand of DNDO01000248.1, from coordinate 10,564 downwards.
CTAATGAGGCAGCTACAAATAGTGTACACTTTTGCCATGCAAAAATCGTCCCGTACACTCCGCTGGTGGGATTGGTCGTCAATTTTCATCCTGTTTCTCTTGCTGGAAACCGTTGCATCACGCCTTGTAACAACAAACTGGACTTCGTTCCTATTCTTGGCGCAGACCATCACCTACCTTGGTTATGTGATCGGCACGATACTGGGGTATACGAATTTCTCCGCGCGCCTGGCTCGTTGGATCTCCTTCTTGTACATGATAATCCTTCTCCCTTTGCAGTGGACGTTGGTCATCGACCAATCCGCCTCACTGGAGGAACAACTGATCAGCGTGGGCGGGCGTTTGTATTTTTCATTCGCTGATTTCTTTGCGCGCCGCCCGGTTGAAGATCCCTTCTTATTCATTTCACTTATTACGCTAGCCTTTTGGATCATCAGCGCATCCGCAGGGTTCAACCTCGTCCGCAAACAGAATTATTTATGGATAGTGATTCCCTCTGCTGTCGCTTTATTGATGATCCAGAGTTATGACCACACCATCGAAGGACGTATTTGGATATTGGGATTCTATGCTTTTTTGGCTCTTCTATTGCTTGGGCGTTTGAACTATCTTGAAAATAAAAAATCATGGCGTGAAAGACGCGTCTTTCTATCACCTGATAACAGTATCGATTTGACCACCACCATGTCAGCCGCCGCTGTGTTAATTATTCTCTTTTCATGGACTCCACCAGCTTCGGTTGCAAGCCTTGATTCCGCTGTTAGCAGTTGGAACAGGCTCACTAGACCCTGGCG
>DNDO01000248.1:572-9582 GCA_003484265.1 Anaerolineae bacterium | reverse complement strand
AGGCTCACTAGACCCTGGCGCGAATTCACTGAGCGGATGGAAAACGCCTTCACTTCATTGGAATCGCCAAGCGGCGGCAAACGCGGGGAGTTCTTCGGCTCCGAGATCGCGCTCGGACGCGGTTTCCCCCTGTCCGATTCGGTCATGTTCACTGTGCAGACCCCTGCCCTTGAATCGGATCAAAGACCGCCCCGCTACTATTGGCGCGGACGCACTTACGATTATTTTTTAGAAGGTCAATGGTATACAACCGGATCAAGCCTTGAAGAATATTCCCCCTCAGATGCGATACCCAGATCATTCACAAGAGAAACGCCCGACCCAGCCCGCTTTCTTTTCAGCACCGGCGAGATCACATTTTCACTTGTCTACGCCCCATCGCAAACTGTTTGGCTGAGCCGACAGGGTTCCACGCGGACTATGCCGTCAGGTAGTGCGGAGGAGATCATATCATGGTACGCAAACCCGGCATTGCAGGCAGGCGAAGTCTATCAAGTGGACGCGGTTCTCAACAACCCGGATATCGAACAACTACGCCAGGCTGGCACAAACTATCCATCAGGGCTCGCAGAACAATACCTGCAAATGCCGCAGGATTTTTCGCCGAAGATCGTTGAGCTAGCCGAAGAGATAGCGGCCGAGTACGACAACCCTTATGATAAGACAGCGGCGATCACCCGATACCTGCGCGATAACATAGAGTATTCAGATGCCCTGCCTTTCGTCCCGAGAAATCAGGACCCCCTCGAATGGATGCTCTTCGAACATAAAAAAGCGTATTGTGTCTACTACTCCTCGGCAGAGATAATGATGCTGCGCTCGTTGGGTATTCCAGCCCGCCTGGCTGTCGGATTTGCGCAGGGTGAACGCGACGGGAACGAATACATTGTCCGCAGGAACGATGCGCACGCCTGGCCCGAGGTCTACTTCCCTGGTATCGGTTGGGTGGAGTTCGAGCCGACGGGCAGTCAGCCGGCGCTCAGCCGTCCGCTCCCGCCGTCGGATGGAGAGGACGATGGACTCAACTCCAACCTGCCGGATATATCTGCTTTGGAAAACAACCGCGAATTACAGGGCTTGTTGGAAGAAGAAGACCTTGCAATTCCCGAACAGGCGGAGGTGGCACAGCCGCTCAGCCTCAGCCGATACTTGATCCCTCTATTTATAATTTTCGCCGTACTGATAGTTTATTTCAGCCGCCGCTACTCGGTACCCACACGCATGCCGGGCATTCTCCGCACCACCTATGAACGGACCGGTTTCAAAACCCCGCATTGGATCATCAATTGGGAGCGATGGGTAACCATTTCATCCATCGAAAAATCTTTCGAGAGCATCAACTTCGCACTGGGACTTCTCAAGCATCATGTCCCCATTCATGCCACGCCTATCGAACGCGCCAAGGCATTGCAGGCCATACTCCCCAAAGCGGAGAAACATACGCAAAAACTGCTGGACGAACATCAGACATCCCTTTATACTTCCAGACAGGCAGACGCATCAAGCGCCCGCCGCGCAGCATTCAACATAAGCAAATACGCTCTGCTCGAAGCGTTTCGATACATTATTGAAGGCAGACCCATACGAGATACATAGGCTGTGTCCTTATCATGCTCGAGCCGTGAGAAGGGCGAAGGAAAATCAATGGCTACAGCGAAGACAAAACCAATTTCCATCAACGACCAACTGGTTACCATTACACAACGCGCCACGAAATTACGCTCCTCCATGGATTCATCCCAGGCAGTAGTTGGAATCAAGGAACTCGAGGATTCGCTGTCACGCATCAGCGAGATATTGATCCCATTTGAACAACGTTTCAGTCATTTGCAAGCCCTTGCAGGGATCGGGCAGATCGTAAACTCCACTCTCGAGCTGGATGAAGTCTTGCAGGTCGTTATGGATACGATCGTCCGCCTGACCGAAGCCGAGCGCGGCTTCCTGATGCTGCGCGATGAAGAAGGCAACATGCAATCCCGCATCGCGCGCAACTGGGAACAGGAATCGATCAACAAGAATGAATTCGCCATCAGCCGCACCATCGTGGAACGCGTTATCAACAGCGGCGAGGCAGTGCTCACGACAAATGCCCGTGAAGACCCGCGTTTCGGCGGACAGGAAAGCATCATCGCGTTCAACCTTCGCTCGATCTTATGCGTCCCTTTAATGGTCAAGACCGACTTGATTGGAGTGATCTACACGGACAACCGTATCCGCTCCGGTATTTTCTCGGAGGCGGACCGCGACCTGTTGATATCATTTGCCAACCAGGCGGCAGTCGCCATCGAAAATGCGCGTCTGTTTTCCTCCCTCAAGCAGACACTCGAAGAAGTGACCGAACTAAAGAACTTGATGGATGATGTTTTTGCGTCTATTGTGTCAGGAGTGATCACAGCCGATGTACAGGATCAGATCACCCTATGTAATCGAGCCGCCTCGTCCATTTTAGGTCATGCGTCAGCGGAGATCGTCGGCAGGAAACTTGATGAGATCATCCCAACCTTTGCGAAGGATATCCAGCCGCATTTGAATTCAGTGCGCGAAAGCGAGCAGCCTATCATAGGGCTCGAACTGAGTTCCATCATGCCCGAGCGGGGACATGTGGACTGGCATCTCAACCTCTCCCCGCTCAAGGATGCTGGTTCTAAAACCCAGGGCGTTGCCATCGTGTTGGATGACCTGACCGAACGCAAAAAACTTGAAGCACAGCGAAAACTTTTCGAACGGATGGTATCACCCGCCGTAATCCAACAGCTCGACCCAAATAGTTTGGGTTTGGGCGGCAAGCGCGTTGACATTTCGATAATGTTCGCGGACGTGCGCGGCTTTACATCATTTAGTGAAACTCAGGAACCTGAAAAACTCGTTTCGATCTTGAACCGTTACCTAGCTGCAATGGCGGAGTCGGTGCTTTCAGAGGAGGGCACGATCGACAAATTCATGGGCGACGCGATCATGGCATGGTTCAATGCCCCCATCCCGCAACCAGATCATACATTGCGCGCTGTCAAAGCCGCGCTCGCTTTGCGTGATGCAGTGGAAGGATTATATAAGGAACTTCCCAAGGAGGAACACCTCGCATTTGGTGTTGGTATCCACTATGGCGATGCGATTTTGGGTTTGATCGGCACAGACCGCAGGTTGGAATACACTGCCATCAGCGACAGCGTCAACACTGCCAAACGATTGCAGGAGAATTCTGCGAAAAATCAGATCATCATCAGCGCAGATGCATATAAACGAGTGAAGAAATATATCGAGGTCAAGCCAGTTGCCCCGGTTTCCGCAAAAGGCAAGACAGCCCCGATCGAAGTCTTCGAGGTATTAGGGTTGAAGTAGAAATACGAGCACAAATTCTACGATCTACGCAACAGTTAAGATGTACCGTTCGTGTTGCGTTTCTTTATTCCCGCGCTTTCTCTACAAATCGCATCAAATGCTCCATCCCCTGCTCAATGGGCTCGGTGTTGATAAATTCGCCCTTCGTGTGCGCGCCACCGCCCCTCGTCACCCCCAGCACCAGCGCCGGATAACCCCTGCTCAAAGGGATGTTCGCATCGGTCGAGCCGGCTGTGAGCATCGCGTCCAATCCTTGTTCTTGGAGACACGCCTGCGCCAGTTTGATTAGCGGATGATCGGTACTCATCTGCCCGGCTGGGCGCTCCCCAATTGCCTCCGCCTCAACACTAACCCCCGCTCTACTTGCTGTTTCGATCAACCTCTCCACCCTGTCAATCAGTTCCGCCAGCTCATCCGGTCCTTCCGAACGCAAGTCCAATTCCAGCCACGCCTCTGCAGGGATGACATTAATTGATGTCCCGCCCTGGAGCTTGCCTACGTTCATAGTCGTGCGCGGTTTGGATGGCAGATTCAACGAAGTCAAATCCACGATAAACCGCGATAACTCCAATACCGCCGATGGCTGACCATAATCCGACCAAGAGTGTCCGCCGCGAGTTTTTGCTGTGACGCGATATCGCTTCACCCCCACCGCCTTATGATAGACATATCCCAGCGCCATACCTTCTAGAACAAGATAGGCTAATACATTTTCACCAAATCTGTCCACCACAGCCATCATCCCATGTAGATTGCCGAGCCCTTCCTCACCGACATTCGCCACAAACCAAATATCGCCTTTTTCCTCGCTGGGTGGTGGCGCGTTAGTTGTGCCGCGGCCGGAGCGGTTTTTACGCAGCATCCACAACAAACCAACAAGCGCTGCTACACCCAGCGAATTATCGCCAATGCCGATGCCATACACCCTGCCATCTTCGCGCTTGATACTTAAATCCATATCCATGGGAAAGACCGTATCCAAATGAGCTGAAATGATCAACGGCTTGACCTTTGACTTTTGGTTTTCAACCTCCGACCAGCGCCCATACACATTCCCCACCTCATCGATCATCACATCCTTCAAACCTTCCTTTTCGAACAGACCGCGCACGAACTCCGCCCTCATCGATTCGTGGAATGTCGGCGCGGGGATCTGTTGAATTTGAATCGCAAGGTCAATGATGTTGTTGATAATATCAGACATAGGATTATTGTACCTCCCCTCTGAAACAGTACAGGAGGACCCCACCCTTACACTTTTCTAACCATATCCTTCAAAGCACTTAATCGAGCTTCCGCCAATCCGGGCATGACATCCAGCGGATGTAGTGCGCCATGTCCCTCTATATTCAAGGAAGCAGAGACATTCCCATACAACGCTCCTTCCAATGGATCATAATTTTTAGAGAAGCCTGCCGCAAAACCGCCTCCGAATGCGTCGCCTGCACCGGTCACATCCTCGATGCGCGCTGTGTATGCGGGAATCTCCCATTTCTCTTTTGTAGTCGCATTGTACAGTAACTGTCCGTCCTTGCCGCGTTTGATGACAACATATTCGCATCCATACAACGAAACGGCCTCTGCCATCTCCCACAAGTCATGCGTTTCGCTTTGAAAGAGATTGCGTATCTCCTCCTCGGACGGGAGAAAAACTGTCACGCCGTTGAGCAGGGCGGGCAATTCGCGGCGTGATGTCGGGGTCATGGTAGCAGGCGAAGGGTCTAGAATGAACGAGTGAACTCGTCCGCGTTTCAGTCCCGCGATCAACTGCGTCTGGGTGACAAGGTGCATCGGACAAAGATATGCGGCGCGCGCGCTCAGGTATTCGTCAGGTATATCCCTCACTGTGAGTCGACATTCCTCATCAATTTTATTTTCAGGTTGATAACCCAGCAGTGATTTTGGGAAGGTCATCTCGCGCCGCGCAAAATGCGATATCGGGTTGACGCGGTTCGCTTCGAACAAATCGTTGTAGGCGACGAACTCGCGCACATCAATATTTTTTGAAAGGATACGGATGCCGGTCGTATCGAAGCCGCGCAGTTTCATATCGTTCAACCATGCGCGCGGATAATCATTCCCAACGCATCCCACCAAGCCGACGCCTGATTCCCACGCGCCCAACCCCGCTGCCGCATAAAGCAGACTACCGCCGGGCATATCGAGCCGGGGCTGTCCGGTTGGAGGCAGCAAAAACTCGCGCGTCAGATGACCGAAGATTACGTAATGAATGTCCATTGTTTGCCATGAAGGTGCATCGCACCTGAATTAAGACCGTTAGTTATAACTCACTAAGTTCAATTCGCCTTCAAGTCATCCTCGCGCTCTGGGATAGTGAAACGGTTGATTGTCGTCCAGTCAACGAGTCGGTTGAATGCCCGGTTCATCCACACCGACACCGTCCATGCCCACGGGATGATCCACATCGGGCGCGGACGGCGCGCTAACTGCAATACCGCACGTCCAACGTCTTCAGCGGATAGAAGTAGGGCATTCGGTGTCGTCGCGCCCGTCTTACGTTTGATGCCGGCATGTGCCTGAAACTCGGTCTTCACGCCACCAGGATAGATCATCGAAACTTCGATACCCCAGGGCTTTACCTCGCGCCGCAACGCCTCGGAAAATCCATGTACGGCATGTTTGCACGCCGCATAGATCGTGTAGGTGGGGGTTGCTACCAGTCCTGCCATCGAACACATATTGATGACGTGACCGGAGCGCTGTTTCATCATCACTGGCAATGCCTGCCGCGTGGTCTGGATCACACCCATAACATTGACATCGAACTGCGCTTGAATATCTTTGACCGGGTCGAGGTTCTCCAGCCAATCCAACCGCCCAAAGCCGGCGTTGTTGACCAGCACGTCGATGCGGCTAAAGCGTTCGGTTGTTTGTTGAATCAACGATTGAATATCCTCAAGTTTGGAGAGGTCGGCTTGCACAACAAGCGTCGAGGCACCGCTGTTCATCATCGCAATTTCCTGCGCGAGCGTTTCAAGCCGGTCCACCCGTCGGGCAGCAAGGACGAGCTTTGCTCCCCCCCTGCCGAACTCGCGCGCCGTAGCTTCTCCGATGCCCGAGGACGCGCCTGTCACAATTACAACCTTGTCTTTAATATCCATGTGAACCTCCAATTTATTGTTCAGGGGAAACATGCACTTCTGTAAATTTCACGGTCCCCATCTGGGCTGATAATCACAGTAATCATTATCCGTTAATCGCCGCAGATCCGTCCCGTCGATACGAATTACGTAGATCTCGCATCCATTGTCATCGCCATAGTTGTCGAAGTAGGCGGTAAATGCAACCCACTTCCCATCCGGTGAAAAGGATGGTCCCTGGCTGTTTCCGCCGCTCGGCGTGAGTTGATGGGTATTCGACCCATCCGCGTTCAGGATAAATAACTCGCGGTCCCATGCCGGACCAGAATACGTAACGATATACCGACCATCCCCCGACCAGTCGTTCCTGCCGCGGATAGCGGGCAGGTTGGTCAGCGCCTTCAGTTTTTTTCCGTCAAGATTCACCGAAAAGATTTGTACGGGACCTTTCGAATCGGATGCGAATAATATTTGTGTCCCATCCGGCGACCAAGTCGGGTCCCAGCCAGACACACCGGGGATGTTTCCTGCGTCTGCGCCGTTGCGTTTGGCAATGACGATCTGGAAATTTTCCGTGGTCGCATTCCATCTCGCATATGTGACAAACCTTCCATCGGGTGAGATTTCAGGCGCGGTTTCGACACCAAATCCGTTCGTCAAGCGGATCACGTTGCCGTCAACCACATTCAATTCATAGATTTCGTAATTATTTGTCGAAAAGAACGCTGAATACACAACGCTTTGCCCATCGGGCGCAAGAGATGGGTAGAAATGTTGTTTCGAGTCGTCGGTGGTCAATCGACGAAAGCCGCTCCCATCTGCGTTCATGATGCAGATCTGATTGCTTGCCTGCACTTTATATATCTGGCACGTATAGACGATGTGGCCGGTAAGTCCGTCTGCGGGGGAGGGAGCGGGAACTTCATCAGATTGAATAGCTGTTGGAGTAAGAGTCGCTACGTTGAAATCGATCGTAGGCAGAGGAGTTGTCCCGATCGGGTCGGGCGTTGAACCTGTTATTGGTGTTGAGGCTTGTAGTGTGGCGAACAAGTCCGGGGTCGGGGTGGAAGCGGCTGGCAGGTTGCATCCAGCAATCAAAAACATGATAAAGATCGTCGATATAAGTCCAATGTTATTCCTCTGTTTCGATGGATTCAAAATGAAACTCCTCACCAGATAGAATTTTTGCGCCAAAACTTCCGCAATGCGGACAGTGGATTTTCCCGTCCGCAGGATGATATTTTTTGAAACACGCCATGCACTGCGCCTCGGCGTGGATGGAACGGAAATGAACCGCCGCGTATTCCAAAAGGGTGCCTTTGCTAAGTTCATCCCAATGTCGTTGAATTGCATCCTTATCGAGTTCGGCAATTTCACCAAGCGCAAGGCGGATGAGATTAATGCGCGCCGCATTCGACTCTTGCGCCTTTTGTAAAGCCTTATGGAAAACTGCCCTGGTGGATTGATTTTCGCGCATATGATTTTCGGATTACAGAATTATACATCCGATGACATATGCTCCGCATCCTGCTTAGATTTTGACTGCTGCTTAACCAGCTTCTGTCGCCCGAATGCTATAATCGGCGGTTGTTCGACCATAAGATCAACTTCTCGGGAGGGCACATGCCGCAAACAAGAAATAACGCTGTGATGAGATGGCTGTTCCTCTTCTCATCCATCGTAGCATTCCTGATCGTATTCGGGGGATTTGTACGCCTAACACGCTCTGGTCTTTCCATCACTGAATGGAATCCGATCAGCGGTTCCATGCCCCCGCTGGGTGAAACAGCATGGCAAGAGGAATTCGTAAAATACCAGCAAACGCCGGAGTTCATCAAGGTCAATTCAAAAATGACCCTCGATGAATATAAATATATTTTCTACATCGAGTGGCTTCACCGCAACCTCGCCCGAATGGCGGGATTGGCGTATGCAATTCCCGTTTTCTATTTCCTATTCAAGAAGATGATCCCCTTGAAGGAATTTGGAATCTACGTAGTAATGGGATTGCTCTTCATCTCCCAAGCCCTGGCTGGCTGGGTCATGGTCGCCAGTGGACTGGTTGACCGCCCGTCCGTCAGTCACTTCAATTTGACGATCCACCTGCTCCTTGCGCTGATTTTGCTCGGCTTGAGTCTATGGACCGCACTCGGACATAAACTTGGTTTCCCTGAGACAAACAAAAAAACAAAATGGTCAGTGCCGTCGGTTTTATCCGTTGTGTACTTTATTTTGTTGATGATCCAAATTATTTATGGCGGTTTCACAGCCGGGCTCAAAGCGGGACATATCTCCAGTACCTGGCCCCTCATGTTCGGCAAACTCATTCCGCCTAATTTATTTAACTCGTTTATCGACATCATCGAATCACCGCAGACGATTGTGTTCATCCATCGCTGGTTTGCATTTGCAGTATTGATCGCTGTTCCCTTTGTCTACAACGCCGCAAAGAAACAGGGACATCCCCAAGACCTCCAAATCGGACTTAAATGGCTGATCGGCATCATCATTTTGCAGATCGTGCTGGGTGTATTGACCGTGCTCTCGTTCGTGAACATCATCGTCGCACT
>DNDO01000248.1:0-261 GCA_003484265.1 Anaerolineae bacterium | reverse complement strand
TACATCATTTTCTCCTTACTCATCGCACTCCTCATCGCTTCCTGCGGGAGTAACAGCAGTTCGTCACAAGCAATCGGCACGCTCGAACCCGTTCCATCGGAATACGCCGGAATGACAAATCCATTCGATGCAAGCGCATCCGCTGACGGCGCAAAGGTTTTTCAAACAAATTGCGAAACCTGCCACGGACCGCAGGGACGTGGGGACGGTCCTGCCGGGCAGGCGCTTGTCCCCAGGCCGAGGTGACGATGAATAAAGATC
>DNDO01000235.1 GCA_003484265.1 Anaerolineae bacterium | reverse complement strand
GTCACATTGCCGGAGTTCCGGATCGTGTAAGTGTAGTTTATGACCTGCCCCACTGAAGCATAGGTCATCGGGCTGGCGGTCTTGGTGACCTCCAGGGCGGGGTTCTGAATGACTGGTGTGGTGATCGTGTCGGAGTCGGTGTATGGTGTGCCACCCAGATCACCCCGGGCGGTGGCGGTGTTCGTGACCTGTCCGGCATTCGATTCGGCGAGCGAGATCGTGTGCGGCAGGTCGGCGACACAGAGCGTGGAGGCAGATGGCGCCAGGACTGTGGCTGGACAGGTGACAGAGATCCCGAACGTGTTGTCGGTCACGGTGACGGGGTTGAGTGTGACATTGCCGGTATTCACCACATTGAAACGGTAGGATAGGTCGTCGCCAAGGGTCAGCGTGCCGGAGGAGTCGTTATCCGCATAGGATGCGGCAAATTTGGAGATCTGGATGGATGGGGATTGGACCGCGTTGACAGTTGCAGAATCAGTTAGGGAAACAACCGGAGCGCCTCCAGGGCCGGTTCCCGAGGCAAAGGCGGTATTTGTGATGGATCCTGCATCGAGATCCCCCTGGGTGGTGATCACGGAGGCTGTGCAGGTCAGGAATGCGCCCGGGTTGAGACTGCCGGCCGGGCATGTCTCATTTGTAGCCTTATCGTCGCTCACCGTGATCGGACCGGTGACCGTTACGTTGCCGGTATTGGTGACTGTGAACGTGTAATTGATAAGCGTTCCCACCGATGCGTATGTGAGGGGAGCGGCGCTTTTACTGATGGTGAGTTCGGCATCGCGTGCCACGACCGTGGTGAGAGAATCGGTATCGTCCACGGCTGGGCCTGACGGAGGCAGACCCGTCACAGAGGCAGTGTTCGTGATACTTCCCGAATTGGCTTCCGCAAGGGTAATAACGTGAGATGAATTGGCCGTGCAGGTCATGGATGCCCCGGACGCCAGGTTCGTTCCCGGACAGGTAACCGCGATGGAATAGGTATTGTCGGTCACGCTGATCGAACTGATCGATACAGAACCAAGGTTGGTTATGTCAAATGCATACCAGAGACCATCCCCAAACGTGATCGAACCGGACAAGTCGTTATCGTCGTAACTCGCAAGTCTCTTGATGATCTGGATGCTGAGCGGGGTGGTCAGGGTGTCGCTCGCCGTGACGATAGTCGACCCGACGTTACCCGATACGGTGGCGGTGTTGACGATCTCCCCCGCAGCGATCTCCGCGGCTGTGATGATATGAGCGGCTGTCGTGTTGCAGACAGTCGATCCTCCCGGCGCCAATGCCGTAACCGGGCAGGTGACCGGGAGGCTGTACGTATCGTCATTGACATCCAGATTGATCAATGTGACATTGCCCGTGTTGGTGACATCGAATTGGTACCAGAGACCGTCCCCCTGGGTTAGCGTTCCGGAAGAGTCATTATCATCGGTGAGGCTGACACTCTTGATGATCTGGAACGACGGGTTCTGGGTGACCGCTGTTGTCAGGGTGTCGGCATCGGAATAGCGCACCGCTCCATAATCACCCGAGGCTGAGGCGGTATTTACAACCTGCCCTGCATTTGCCTCCGCCAGTGTGACCCGGTGTAATGCACCTGCCGTGCAGATCATGGATGCACCCTCCGACAAATTGGAACCAGGACAGGTTATGGGGATTCCAAATGTCAGGTCGACGGCGGAGACGAGGCTGAGATCGGTATTACCGGTATTCGTGATTGTGAATCTATATCGCAGGTCGTCCCCAGGGGAAATATTCCCTGAGAGATCATTATCAACGTAGGAAGCAACACTCTTAATAAGTCGAATGGATGGGCTGGGCGGATTTTTCGTCGCTGTTGAGGCTGGTGTCAGGGTCGGGTTTGGCGATGTGATAGCGGTTGGAAGAGACGTTGAGGTCGCGTTGGGTACCGGGGTGTTCGTTCCTATTGCTGTGGCCGTCCCCTGATTGGTCAGGACTCCGGTGGCGGTCGGTATGGGCGAAAGCAATACGGATGTGATGGTAGCCATTCGATTCTGATAATCATCAGAGGGGAGATTCAGATCGAGCAGGATATCCCGAATAATATTGATGTTGAAGATCGGAATCCATGATCCATCTCTATCTGGACTGTAATCCGCTTCTCTGATCGAATGTAGTGATACCGGCAATAAGGTGGACCGATCCTGCCATTGAGTTACTATCGGAAGAATAATTACACACGCAAAAATCACCAAAAAGAAGATGATAAGAAAAAGTTCTTTCCTACCTCGTGATCTTTCCGACGGCAATTGCAATCCTGAATAACTAATCTGATCTTCCAACTTGATCTTCCATTATTTCTGCCGGCAGAAAATTGCGCATTAACCTCTTAAATGCTGATACCACTTCAGGGTCAAACTTTGACCCTGATTCTTCTTCTATTATTTGCATACTTTTGGCCGCAGAGAACTTCTCCTTATACGGGCGTTCGGATGTGAGCGCATCCCAAACATCGACCACCGAAAAAATGCGTGCGGCGAGAGGAATCTCATCTCCTTTTAGGCCATAAGGATAACCCTTACCATCCCAATTTTCATGATGATAGCGAGGAATGTCGAGGGCAAATTGCAAAAACCGAAGTCCTTTTAGCATCTCGTAGGCGTAAGCGGGATGCTTCCTCATCACGATCCATTCATCATCACCCAAATCTCCGGGTTTGTGCAATATCGCATCCGGCACTCCCATTTTTCCAATATCGTGAAGAATCGCGCCCCTACGGATGTTGACCATGGCTTCGCCATCAACACCCATCTCGCGTGCCAAAGCCTGAGCCATCTCAGTCACCCGTTGAGTATGCCCTTCGGTTTCCTTGTCGCGAAGTTCGAGCGCCTTGGACCATCCCATCAAAGCGCTATCATATGCCTCCAAAAGATCGTTCCTGGATCGGTTCAGATTTGCAATCATCTGGGAAAACGATTTGGCAAGAACATTTATTTCATCATTGGTTTCAAGATCGACCTTTACATTCAGATCACCCCCTGCTACCGCTTGCGATGCTTCCACCAACCCCAACAATGGTCGAGTGATCAAATTTGCGAGATTAATACCGATCATAATGACCAGAAAAAGGGCGAGCGAGATCAATAATCCCAACTGAACACTCGTCAGTGTACTGGGGTTTACAAAAAAATTCTTCTGTAGCGCTGCACCCATGATGCCTAGATCAACATCGCCTCTTATTTCCCAGGCCGCCAATGCCTCCGTATAGTCAAGGGCAACAACAGTGATATCTCTTTGCGAATCGACAATTCTCGTCCTTGTACTGGGCAGGTTTTGATCTCCTATGACTGCCGCGGCGGTCGTTTCATCCAGCGATTCAGGCATAAACGGAAAGCTGCTCACGATCGGTTGGCCGTTAAAATGATAGAAGGTTATTTGACCGAGGGTTTTTTCGCGCAAGGCAGTGGCAATTGTCTGGAGCCGCGAGCCCACCAGGATCACCCCGACAAATTGATTGCTCTCATTAAACACGGGACCTGAAATATAAAAAAAATCCCCCCAACTTTCTTGTACGAATCCTGCATATTTATCGCCGAGTGGATCTTCCTGGTTTTGCAAAACCTTCTGAACGAATTCCCACGACCTGAACAAATCACCGTTTCCGCCAGTGGAGTATTCGTATTCTTCGATCAACCCTCCCTCTTTATGACGCATGGAAAGCAAGGGGTTTCCTGCGGGATCAAGAATTTCGATCGCTTCGATCTGGTTATTTACGATAACGCCAAGTGTTATCTCCCTCAGACCTTCCGGGTCTCCCACAGAGATCGCCTCTGATATCCCCTCTGCATTGGCCAGGAGCCTGAAGCTCTCCAAAAGCCGATCCTCCTCTTTTACCATGAGCTCGGATGATAATAGACCCACTTCAGCAAGCTGATTCTTGAATCTTTCGTCCAATGTATCAAAGACAATATTGGATATCAAGAACCCGGCGCCGACAGCCAATAATAAAGCCAGGAAAAAATAAGGCACGGTGATTTTCGCCCGGATCGGCATCTTGATTTGTGACAAACGAAAAAGACCCCTAGTGTTTCCAGTTCCAGAAACATCGTCCTTTAGGTTACGGTTATTTCCCAATATACACAACCCTTCTTAATAATGGAAGACGTGGTTTATTTATATCAGAGATTTATTTTTTTCGCATTACATTTTATTTACAAATAAATAATCTGGACTCCACGCCCCGATAAAACAGGCGGGGCTATCGTGTCAATCTTGAAAATCCGCATGCCATGTGAAATAGCCGGTTAGACCAATTCTGTTTGTTGGACTAAAATCAACTCATGCCATCCATAGAAGTAACTAATCTACAAAAAACATTCGAGATAAAAAGAAAAACCGAAGGACTCGGCGGCTCGGTGCGGTCACTGTTCAAACCCAGGTACAGTTCAATCGAAGCGGTGCGCAGGCTCACATTCCAGATGGAAGCGGGCGAACTGCTCGGTTTTATCGGTCCCAACGGCGCGGGCAAATCCACTACCATCAAAATGCTCACAGGCATCCTTCATCCCACAGCCGGCGAGGCGAAAGTGCTTGGTTATGTACCGTGGCGCGAACGGCAAAAACTCGCGTATCACATCGGCACGGTCTTCGGTCAACGCCCGCAGTTGTGGTATCACCTGCCCGCCATCGACACATTCAAACTCTTCGGAAAAATATTCGAGATGGAGGACAGCGAAACAAATAAACGGATCGCGTTTCTTTCGGAAGCGTTTGAGATTCAGGATTTGCTCGAAACCCCCGTGCGAAAACTTTCACTCGGGCAACGAATGCGGTGCGAAGTAGCCGCCTCCCTTCTTCACCGCCCTAAGTTGATCCTGCTCGATGAGCCTTCCATTGGCTTGGATGTGGTCGCAAAGCAACGTATCCGTGATGCGATACGTGTAATGGCAAAGATGGAGAATGTCGGAGTACTTCTCACATCGCATGACGCAGGCGACCTCGAAGCATTATGCAAACGCGTCATCATCGTCAACCATGGACAGATCGTCTATGAGGACAAGGTCTCGAACCTCAAACGAAAATTCCTCACCTCCAAGCTGGTCGAGGTTCGCTACGCCGATCAGGTATCCAAATCCTTTACAGTTGAGGGAGCAGATGTGTTGAAGGTCGGCACGTACGGAGTCAAGTTGAGGTTTGATACTGTCGCAACTCCCGTTGATAAAGTGCTGTCGCACCTGACGAGTGCAGGAGGCGTGGTCGACATCACCATCTCCGACCCGCCGCTCGAAGATGTCATTGCAGAGATCTATCAGACCCAAGCTATGCCAACCTGAAATGCTCATCACTCTGTTATCCTCCGGGTACGATGTCAGCGAGGAAGAGAAAGGAATCTCATGCCAAACTATCGTGTAACTGCAAACGCATTAAGGCTTCGTTCCGGCCCCGGGCTAAATCATGACATCATCGGGATGTTGCATCGTAACAACCTTGTCGAAGGTGGAGAGATCGTCAACGATTGGGTGCATGTCACGACCGAGGAAAATAAGAAAGGCTGGAGCCATCGCGCATTTCTCGACCTTCAGGATGAACTGCCGGCGCCCACAGAAGGAAAAGAATCATATCGTGTCGACGCGAACAGCCTTAACCTTCGCCAGGGTCCCGGAACAAATTATGCCGTGATCGGTTCGCTGAAAAAAAGCGAACTTGTCGGCGGGCTGGCTGTTTCCTCGAGCGGCGGTTGGGCGCAGATCCGCAAAGCCGATGGTACGACCGGTTGGGCATCTCTCAAATACATGACGAAGATCGCCGCACCTCTTCCCGCCAGCCCTGACGATATCTACATGATCGTTAAAGCGGATACGTTAAACGTTCGCTCCGGACCCGGAACCGGCTACTCCATCATAGACAAAGTCCATCGAGGCGACAGGATAATCTACCTCAGCGCCACTCCCGATTGGGGCTGGGTAAACGTAAAGATAAAAAGCAACAAAACCGGCTGGTGCTCATCGAAGTACCTGATGGAGCAGAACGACTTTTTTGCCTCACCCGACGATAACACGAAGACAGGCTTCCACCGAGCGCTGACCGACTCATTGTTCATGCGTGAAGGACCGGGAGACAATCATTCGAAGGTGGCTGACCTTGTATTCAACCGGGTCGTACTTGTCGATGAAATATCTGCCGACGGCAAATGGAAACACTGCACGAATGCCTGGGGTGAATCAGGATGGTACCCTGTTGAACGGCTTGGCGCGCTGGGTGATGTTGCCATCCAAAAAAATAACGAGGAATATCCATGGCTTCCGATTGCGTTCGCAGAATTTGGCAACCGCGAGGTACCTGGCGCTCAACATAACCCAAGGATCCTTGAGTATTTAAACAGCACGGACCTCGCTCAGAAATATCCCTATCTGCCCGACGAAACGGAATGGTGCGCTGCGTTCGTCAATTGGTGTATTGAGAATGTCGGACTTCCATCGATGAACTCGGCGCTGGTCAACACGTGGACGAAGTGGGGCAACGCCGCGTCGGAACCGAAACGTGGGAGTGTCATCACTTTTCGTTGGGACGACGGCTGGGCACATGTCTCGTTCTATTTGGGAGAGATCGGAAATTACGTCATCTGTCTCGGCGGCAACCAAAGCGATGCAGTGTGGATTTCGGTCTATCACAAAAAGTATGTGACGAGTTACCGCGTCATGTAAGTAGTTTTCTCCCGATCGTTTGAATGGTCAGTTATCCAGTCCTTGATGGCTACGCGCCGAAATAGGAGGTCAGGACCAAATTTTCCGTTGCAAGGAATTTGGGGATATAATGCCGCCCAGCCCCTGCTCACACTGAGCGCCTAAAATTCAACCTTTATAGAGAGAGTTCATGCCTACCCACCCCGTCGCTCCCAAGAGACCTCATGAGATCACCCTCCACGGCAACACACGTGTGGACGATTATTACTGGCTTCGCAACCGTGAAGATCCGCAAGTTTTGGAATATCTGCAATCACATATGGATTATCTTGATGAGGTCATGGGCCATACAACGCCTTTGCAGGATACTCTTTTCTCTGAGATGAAGGGAAGGATTCAGGAAACCGATTCAACCGTCCCTGAGAAAAGAGGCGGATATCTATATTACGAGCGCACGGAGGCGGGAAAACAATATCCGATCTTTTGCCGCAGAAAAGACTCATCCAACAGCCCTGAAGAGATATTGCTCGATCAAAATTCACTGGCAGAGGGAAAGATATTTTGCAGTATCAGCGGATTAGCGATAAGCCCTGATGGAAATAAACTTGCCTACTCCATGGATGTTGATGGGGACGAAGTGTATACGATCTTTATCAAGGATCTGAAAACTGGTTCTCTTTTCCCGGAATCGATCCCCAACGCGTATGGCAGTGTGTACTTAATGACAGGCATTGAGTGGGCGAACGATAGCG
>DNDO01000199.1:6007-9921 GCA_003484265.1 Anaerolineae bacterium | reverse complement strand
CCTGCCGTTCCTAGTTCACGGATCACCTTCGCTTCGTTATCGTCACGCAGTCTACGATTCGATTCCGAACGCAATTCCTTATATTTTGAAAGATCAAAAACAGGTATATCGTTCTCGCCATGCACCGCAACTGCCTTGAGATTTTTCGATCCCATCACCGCGCCCATGCCCGTCCGCCCAGCCATACGCCCATGGTCGCACATGATGGACGCATACAACACGCCATTCTCCCCTGCCTGTCCGACCACGCAGACTCTCGTGGACTTAACTCCAACTTCATCTTTGACACGATCCTGTGTTGTATACGTATTCTGACCCCACACATGCGCAGCATCACGGAACTCGAGCCTGCTTCCGTTTAACCAAAGATAGACCGGCGCTGATGCCTTTCCCGTGATCCATAAACCATCATAACCAGCTTTGCGGAGTTCAGTTCCCCAATAACCGCCTATGTTGGACTCCGCCCATAATCCCGTGGCAGGACTCTTTCCGCAAATAACGAACCGTCCAGTTGTCGGTCCTGATGTGCCGGTCATGGGACCCGTCAAAAATAATAATGGCGCTTCGGGTGAAAGCGCGTCAAGCTCAGGCGTCAGATGGTCATATAAAATTCGGGCGGCGAGAGAAGCGCCACCTAAAAAATCCTTTTCCCATTTTTTGGGAATCGTATATTCTTCTGTTTCACGAGCCGTGAGGTTGATTTTGAGGATGGGTTGCATAATGAATTGCATTCGTAATTGCTAGCGATAGCGGAGCAATCTCCATCATGCAGATACAAATTGCTTCGTCTTCAAAGACCTTCTTCGCAATGACGAATACCTTTACAAGATCTCTTCCGTAGCTTCCTGCGCAACTCGGACAAAGTCCAGCACGGTAGGCACGTTGCGCATCATATAGCCCAAGCTTCCTTTGACCTTTAATTTACTGGTCATCATGGCAGTCATAGGATTCATCTTTCCAGAAAGGATCTCCGTGATATTGTCGTAGGAAGCGGTCAATATAAAAGTTGGGTTTGGGTAGGATTTAAGAGAAGGCTTGTATTCCACTTTTCGGCATGACCCATGCCACAGATCGAGATAAAACGTGAGTTGTTCCTTCAAATTGCCTTCCGGCTCGATGACAAAGACGAGGTCCCCTTCCCAATCTTTAGCAATCTCTGCATATTTTCGATCAGAATTCAATTTTTCTTCCAACCCCTTAAGCCATTCATCGCTTGGAAACACTGCGGTCATGTGTATCGTCTCCATCTGTATATGATGTTGCAATTTTACCATTTGAAACAATCATGTAGAACACTTGCATATTTGTTAAAAATAGTCTATCCTTAATACTTATAGATGTTTGGAGCATCTTGGGCGGGATTGCCCGCCCCAAACCAATCATATTCCCGGAGGAGAAATGAAGAAACTGAACAACATCATGATCGTAACCCTGATCGCGGCATTCATATTGTCTGCCTGCGGTGGCGGCGAATCACAAGCAACCGACCTGCTTGGCGCTGTCAAGGAACGCGGATATATTCTCGTGTCGACAGACCCGAACTATGAACCGCAGTCCTTTCTTAACACCGATGGTTCCCGTATGGCAGATACAAAATGTCCCTCTGACGCCTTGACTACCGCCGAAATGCAAGGCTTCGATGTGGATGTTGCAAAAGCAGTCGGCGAAGGACTCGGTGTTGAAACCTGTTTCGCCACCCCTGATTGGGACATCATCACCGCTGGCAGCTGGGCTGACAAATGGGACGTGAGCATTGGCTCGATGACCGTCACAACCGCACGTCAGACCGCGCTTGATTTCAGCGTCCCGTACTATTACACACCGGCAGTGATCGCCGTCCGCGCAGATGCAGGCATTTCAGCCCTGGCTGATCTTGATGGACAAGCACTCTGTGTCGGCACAGCCACAACTTATGAATCATGGCTCAACAATAATATGGACGAACTCGGCTTACCCGCAGCATCAATCTATGCAGAAGCGCCGAATGTGACGGTTGTCCCCCTTTCAACCGATCAGGAATGCGCCCAGGCAATCGCGGCAGGCCGTGAAGATTTCGTCGGTTACCTCACGTCCGACACCGTTGTCAATGCCAATATCGCAGCGGGTTTCCCTGTAGTCAAACTTGGCTCTGCAGTATTCTCCGAGGATCTGGCTGCTGCGTTTGACAAGTCGTCGACGTTACCCACAGACACCCTGCGCGCCGAGATCGATAAGATCATCACAGCGATGCACGGTGACGGCAGATTATCTGCTCTCTCAAACCAGTGGTTTGGCGAAGACATCACCAAGGTCCCGTAACCTAATAAAATAACTAATGTTTTGGGGAGAACAGGCTTTGCTTGTTCTCCCCAAAACCAATAACTTGCGAGCGTCCCATCCTATGAAATCAGATAAATCAAATCCAGGGATCAAAAAATCGCACGTTGAACTTCTGCACGAGTCACAGTTACGATCGGCTCGCCGCTTTCGCACGAACGTTTCCATATCATGGGGAGTCATGCTCCTCATACTTGTTTATTTTTTTAGCGGGCAAGACTTTTTCGGCATCAAGACCATCGCTCTTGACACTGAATTTATCCGCAAAAATCTGGTCTTCATCGCTGGGGGTATTCCTCAAACACTTCTGGTTTCATTTCTATCCATTTTATTAGCAACTTTCCTCGCGTTGCTTGCGGCGCTAGGAAGGCTTTCGAAGTTCCCGCCTTTCTACGCATTGAGCACATTCTACGTTTCTTTGATCCGCGGTACGCCTCTTTATCTGCAAATATTTTTCTTTTTCCTTGCTCTGCCGCAACTCGGAATCATCCTTACAGGTCTTTTCGCAGGCGTTATTGCGCTGGGTCTTAATTACGGCGCGTATATGAGCGAAATATTCCGTGCCGGGTTATCGTCGGTCGGCAGGGGACAACGCGAAGCGGCGTACGCCATTGGTATGACGCCCTGGCAGACGATGAAGCGCATCATCCTGCCACAGGCATTGCGGTTTGCCATTCCTCCCATCGGCAACGACTTTATAGCTATGACAAAAGACTCTGCGCTTGTTTCCGCCACTGGCTTTGTCCACGAGGTGATGTGGCGGGCCACCAGGGTGGGTCGCGCCCAATTCAATAACCTTGAAGCGCTTATCATGGCAGCGATCTTCTATTGGATCATGACGATCATGCTGACCTATGTTCAGAGCATCATCGAAGCCCGCCTCTCCAAGGGAGATCGCTAAAATGGCACCAATACTGAAAATATCCAATCTCGATAAATACTTCGGTCTCCTGCATGTCATCAAGGATGTGTCAGTTGAAGTGAAACCTCGCGAAGTGGTTTGTATCATCGGCCGCAGCGGCTCAGGCAAGAGTACATTGTTGCGTTGCATCAACTTTTTGGAAGATCCTTCGCGCGGCAAGATCGAAGTGGATGGTGTTAAAGTTGAAATTGTTAATGGCACTCGCAGGGAACACCGTCCTGCCATTCACGATATTCGCTTGAAGACCGGCATGGTCTTTCAGGAGTTCAACCTATTTCCACATATGTCCGTTCTTGAAAATGTGATCGAGGGGCCGATCACTGTAAAGGGAATGGACCGCGATCAAGCGATAGCACTCGCTGAGGAAAATCTCGACAGCGTAGGTCTGCTTTTCAAAAAAGATGAATATCCTAATCGCCTTTCGGGCGGTCAGAAGCAGCGCGTTGCCATTGCGCGCGCGCTGACAATGCAGCCCAAGGTGATGCTTTTCGATGAACCCACATCTGCGCTCGACCCCGAACTGATCGGCGAAGTGTTGAACGTTATGAAAAAAGTTGCCAAGGATGGCATGACCATGCTTGTGGTAACCCATGAAATGGGATTTGCGCGCGAAGTCGCAGACCGCGTCCTCGTGATGGCAGACGGCGAGATCGTTGAAGATGCAAAACCTGATGCC
>DNDO01000199.1:0-5720 GCA_003484265.1 Anaerolineae bacterium | reverse complement strand
CGCAAAATCAGTCCGCGTTTCAACGAGTGCGAGATCACCCACATCGACCGCACGCCCATCGACCTTAAGATCGCCCGCGCACAACATTCCCAATACGTGAATACGCTCAAACAACTCGGATGTGAAGTACTGGAACTCCCCGCTGAAGCCGACCTACCCGATTCGGTCTTTGTCGAAGATACAGCTTTTATCCTCCCTCATGCTGCGGTCATCACCCGGCCCGGGGCTGATTCTCGAAAGCCTGAAGTTGAATCCATCATCCAGGCTTTATACCGGCATATCGACCTTCGTTATATCCGCGAGCCTGCCACACTGGACGGCGGCGATGTGCTTGTAGCTGGAATGAACATATTCGTTGGAATGTCCACGCGCAGTAATCAGCATGCAGTCGATCAACTGGATGAATTACTTCATGACGATGGATACAAAGTCACAGGCGTCCAATTAAATGATTGCCTTCACCTCAAGTCTGCTGTTACCCGTGTAGACGACGGAACACTGCTCATCAACAAAGACTGGGTAGATACGCAACACTTTGAGCAGTACCAATTGATCGAAGTCGATTCGTCTGAACCGTATGCGGCGAATTGCCTGCCAATTAACGGCTCGATCATATATCCAACATCCTTTCCAAAAACACGAATAAAACTCGAGGCACTAGGCCACAAAATTGTAAGCGTGGAGGCGGATGAATTGGCGAAGGCTGAAGGGGCGGTAACTTGTTGCAGTTTGATCCTCGATATTTAGTCGGGAACAATTGTCGGCTGGAAATGAGGCGGCTTCATATCAGAACAAAAAAATCCCCGCAACGGGGATTTTCTGTAGTTGTGCGCTGGAGAGGACTTGAACCTCCACGTCTTACGACACACGCACCTCAAGCGTGCCTGTCTGCCAATTCCAGCACCAGCGCATATTTGGCACGGCGTATTATAATCGCCTTCATGACATTGTCAAGCAACGATGTATTATCGCCAAATGGCAACAATTCGACAATATTTATCGGCCTTCAGGCTGAACCATCAAATGAAATACGCGAAACTCATCTCAAAGATATGCAGGCATTCCAGGTGCACAATAAAGTCATTGGCATCGATCACGATCAAACGGAGAAATTTTATGGGTTCATCAACAAATTTGTTGCAAACGCTGAAGGCACTGGGATCGGACTGGCGTTTGTTAAACACCTTGTAAAAGTCCGTCGCGGAATATTATGGATGGAATTAAAACCAGGCTGGGGTAACACGCTCAATTTTACGATGACGGTATCCAGAAACTATGATTAAGATCATATTGATTACTATTGCGAGGACAACGATTCGCATATTAAAACAAATCTGGAGATTCATAACAGAACCATTTGAATCGCTGATGCAATCGGATCGCAGGCTTTCGATCATTACGTCTATCTTTTTGTTTGTCAGTGCGGCCGGGGTCTGGTTGGAGCAAATGATTGGCGGTGGAACACCGCGCGCTGTTCTGATCGTTCTTATTGCAGGATATATTATAGCGCGCACCCGCTGGTACAAAGTTGCTGTCGTGATCTTGATAGCATCGCTCACATTTCCTTCGTATTATTCCGCTTTAACGGTTCCCGAACCATCGACAAGCCGAATCAACGATGCGTTCATCTGGATCGTTCTACCGCTTTTATTAAGTAGCCTGATCCTCTCCGCGCGAGCCACATTGATTTACAGTATTCTGAATATCATCTTCATCATCAGCCTGCCGTATATCCGCAGTGAATTGACATTTGCTGTCATCGTTCAAAGCCTGGGTTTTCTTACGTTAGTGATCGTTTTCGTTATGACTGTTATGACACAACGCAACGAATTGGAAAAGGACCGACAGAAAGAATTAGTCGACAGCCGCGCCAATCTGGAGACAGCAACGGTAGAAAACAGCAGACTCTTCGAGCAGACGTCGAATCGCGCACAAAGGCTCGCGATCCTGAATGAGATCGGCAAGGAGATTTCTGCGTTGACCGACCTGCCTTCGCTTATGGAAAATGTTTACTGGCAGGTTCAAAAAATCCTTCCTGCAGACAGGTTCTTTATTAATCTCATTGATAAGAAGAAGAATCAGATAACTATTCCATTTTTATTCGATAACGGGAAACGCTGGGATCAAGAGCCCAAAACCCTGGCGGATATCGACGGGACATATACTGGAAAAATAATACAGACTCAAAAACCACTTCTCGTCAATAATTGGGGTGGCACCGCAATGCCTATGAGCTTATCTCAAGCAATCGTCGGTGACGAGACCATTATCTCGAAGTCATTAATGTTTGTCCCGCTGATAATTGGGAATGATGTAATCGGGGTTATCTCCAGTCAATGTTACAGACCTGATGCCTATAACGATGAAGACCTGGACCTTCTCTCTGGAATTGCAAACCAAGTGACCATCGCCATTCAAAACACACGTCTACTCGAAGAGACAAGACAGAACGCTCAACACCTAACCATCCTGAATGAACTGGCCAATGCAGTATCCAAGCTGATGGATCTCCCCGACCTTCTGGAAATCGTCTATGAACAGGGAAAAAAAAGCATCTCGTTGGACGCTTTTTTTGTCGGGTTATATCACCATGAATCTCGTGAGGTATCCTTCCCCATCTTGTATGATAGCGGTCAACGATTCGATCAGCCATCAGCAGCGATCTCAGGAAATTTCTTCATGAGTAGGTTCTTGATGGGCGAGCAATCCATACTTATTAACCGCTCGAAAGAAGAACAAGCCGGGAGGGAATCAACTCTCAACATGCTTGGTAAAACAGACAAAATATCCGCATCCATTATCGCTGCTCCCTTAATCTCCCGCAATGAAGTGATTGGAATGATCTCAGCGCAAAGTTACACGCTCAACGCCTACGATGAAAAAGATGTGACTCTACTTAAGGGAATCGCCAATCAGGTAGCCATCGCAATAGAGAACTCGCGGCTTTTTACCGCCGCGCAGCAGGAGATTGAAGAGCGCCAAAAAGTAGAGGAACAACTCCGCACAGCGGAAGCACGCTATCGGGAATTGGTCGAAAGCGTTCCGGCGGTGATATACAGCTCTGATACTGGACCAACAGGCCGGTGGCATTATGTCAGCCCGCAGATCGAATACCTGCTTGGTTACACAACCGAAGAATGGCTTGCCGACCCCACCCTCTGGTTTGAAAGAATTCATCCTGATGATCGCGATTATGTAAATGAGACTGAAAGTGGTGCCGTAGCCAGCAACAAACGGCTCGAAATGGAATATCGCATGTTTACCAAGGATGAACGCCTGGTGTGGATCCATGACGAAAGCCTGAACATTGTAATGTCGGACGTCGAACCCGTCGTATTGCAGGGCTTTTTGATGGATGTCACCGCCCGAAAAGAGATGGAGCTGTCCCTCAGGGATAACGAGGAGAAATATCATTTATTGTTCCTCACAGCAGAAAGGCAGGCACAGGAACTTTCATTGCTCAGCGCTGTTCAGGAATCGTTAGCCCGCGAACTTGATCTGGATGTTCTGCTCCAAAAGGTCGTCGAAGAAATCGCACGCACCTTCGGCTACACCTTTGTAAGTCTCTATTTACTTGATGGTACGGTCTTAAAGCTTAAACATCAGGTTGGGTACCAGCTAGACGACATAATCGAGAAGATTCCATCCGGTGCAGGTATTACGGGTAAGGTTATCGAAACTGGACAAGCCATCCTGGTCGAGGACACAGGCAGGGAACCCTTGTTTCTGCGCGCATCACAACAGATCCAATCGGAGGTTTGCGTCCCGCTCTTTGACGGTGCCAAAATTTGCGGCGTTCTTAATATTGAAAGCGCGCCAACCTATCGATTGGATAAAAACGATCTTCGACTAATGAGCACGCTTGCCGAACAGATCAATATTGCAATTCGGCGCGCACGCTTATATTCGGAAAGGGCTGATAACCTAAGACGCGAACAGCGAATTAATGAATTTGCACATGCGATAAACAGTTCGCTGAAAATGGATGAAATTCTTGAAAAGGTAACAAGGCTGAGCGCTGAGATGGTTCTGGCTGATGTCGGAACCGTGACGATCATGTCAGAAGATGGGGATACGATGTCAAAAGTTTATAGTCACAATGAGAACCCCGATCTTTACTATAACAAGGTCAATAGACAGGGTTTGATCTGGTTATGCTATGAAACCCGTCTACCTCTGATTGTGGATGAATATTCACAACACCCACATGCCTTAAAAAGTTGGGTCGATACCGGAATTCGAGCCTTTATGGGTGTTCCCATCATAAATAACGAAACCTGTTTGGGTGTGCTATCGTTATACAATCGGTCTAGCGACAGGAAATTTACGCCGCGCGATTTGTCACTGATCGAAACCATTGTACAGGAAACTGCGATTGCAATTCAAAATGGAAGATTGTTCGAAATATTGCAAAGGGAACTGACAGAACACAAGCATACCCAGGATCAACTTCAGGCGCTGGTTCTTGAGTTTGAAAAAAAGAACGCAGAGCTCGAACGATTTACCTACACGGTCTCGCACGATCTAAAAAGTCCGATTGTAACAATTGGAGGATTCCTTGGATTCCTAGAATCCGACCTTCACAATGGAAACTACAGTAAGATTCCGGCAACCATCAGCCGCATCCGTGATGCTGCGAAAAAGATGGACAGGCTTCTCAAAGAATTGTTGGATCTTTCCCGCGTTGGACGCCTGGTCAACCCGCCCAGGGATATTCCGTTCGGGGAATTGGTGAATGAAACACTCGAGCTGGTGGATGGTCAATTGAGGGCAAATCAGGTTACGGTAAAGGTGGATGCGGAGCTTCCATCAGTGCGCGTAGATCGAGTCCGCATGGTCGAGGTCCTGCAAAATCTTGTGTCGAATGCGGCAAAATTCATGGGCGATCAGGAAAATCCAACGATCAAGATCGGCGTAAAGACAATCAACGACGAAGAAGTTTTCTTTATCAATGATAACGGCATCGGAGTACCGCCAGAATTTCACGAACGCATTTTTGGGTTGTTCAACAAGCTTGACCCGTACAGCGACGGAACCGGCATCGGTCTTGCACTCGTTAAACGTATAATAGAAGTGCACGGCGGAAAAATTTGGTTACAATCAGAGTTGGGAAAAGGCTCGACATTTTTCTTCACGCTCAAAAATAATGAAAATGAGGAGATGAAATGACACGAATCGTTGTGGACGCAATGGGGAGCGACAACTATCCAGCGCCGGACGTTGAGGGAGCAGTGATGGCGGCGCGCGAATATGGCGTGGAAATTATATTGACGGGCGACGCTTCTAAGATTCAACCGATACTTGATTCAAGCAATGCGGCTGGTCTGCCAGTCAGCGTTTTCCATGCGCCTGAATTGCTGACGATGAACGACAAAGGCGATGACCTCGTAATGAAGGCGCGTCACAAGGACGCGCAGAATTCGATGGCTGTCGGGTACGACATCTTGAAACGCGGTGAAGCAGATGCGTTCGTCACGGCGGGCAACACAGGTGCGGCAATGGTGACCGCGCTGTTTAGACTGGGACGGATTAGAGGCGTAGACAGACCCGCGCTTGCGCCTCCCTTCCCGACCGCATCGGGATATTGCATTATCCTCGATATCGGCGCAAACCCCGATTGCAAGCCTGAGAATCTTTTGCAATTCGGCATTATGGGAAGCGTCTATGCAGAGCGCGTGCGCGGCATCAAAAGCCCGCGGGTGGGATTGATCTCAAATGGC
>DNDO01000119.1 GCA_003484265.1 Anaerolineae bacterium | reverse complement strand
GTCTCAACGGGAGGCGGCGTATCCGTAGAGGAAACCATTTCAGTTGAGACTGCGGGAGTCTCAGGTGATTGAATCGCTTCGGGGGTTGGGGATGAACAGGATATGAGGGAAAGAATGCAAACTGCAGAAAGCAGGATCTGTGTTGCGGCATGTTTGTGCATGGGGGGATTTTAACCGAAAAGGTGACGGTTCTTGATTAACGACAAAGCCTCCCGCCGGAACTTTGCGGGAGGCTTTATTTCACAAGAGTGATTATGCTTCGATCAACTTCTTCAAGGATTGCATTGTAGTTTCCAGACCACTGAGCATTTGCTTCTTCATCATATCCTCCATGCCAGGGACATTGGGCATGCCTGCCGGAAGGAGCACCGCGTCCATTTGCAGGGTGAGTTTGGTGCCGGAGCCATCCTTTTCGAGCAGGTAGGTATTGGTCACGTCTGAGGCGGGAGGCGTGCCAAAGGATTTTACGCCGAATGTCTTGTTCGCTTCAAAAGCAATAACTTCGTTTTTCGTCTTGATGACATGCCCATTGGATGTCGTTTCGATCACGTATTTTGTCCCCGGTTTGACAGGTCCGTCTGCTTCGACGCCGGTGATATACGAACTTAGTTTTTTCTGGTTATCGAGGTTGGTGATGAACTCGAACACTTTCTCAACGGGCTTGCCGATATTGACGCTGGTTTCAATGGTAGCCATGAAATTTCTCCTCTTTGATTGTTGGATGAACGATTACAAGATTATATCCCGCGTAATCTCTTCCATCCCAATGTAAACATGAAGAATACCGTAGCCGTAAGTACTATCGCTGCGCCGGATGCGATGCTCAGATAAAACGACAGGTACAAACCGATCACGCCTGATAATGAAGCAAAGACCGCTGCAAGGAACATCATCGTGGAGAGACGATGTGTAATCAGGTACGCTGTCGCGGCGGGAGTCACGAGCATGGCAACCATCAACGCCACACCGACCGTTTGAAGCGAGACGGCAACGGTCACTGCGATGAGCGTCAATAACAGGTTGTTGAGCAAGCCAACGGGAAGTCTCAACGTGGCGGCAAGGATGGGGTCAAAGGATAGGGTTGTGAATTCCTTGTAGAACGCGAAAACGGTCAGGAGGACAAGTCCGCCGAAGATCAGGATCAGCCACAGGCTTTGTGTCGAGACGCTGAGCACGTCCCCAAAGAGGAAGTGACTCAGGTCCACTGCGTAGCTTCTTACAGTGGAGATCAATGCGACGCCGAGGGCGAACATCCCTGCAAAGATAATGCCGATGGCGGTATCTTCCTTTATTTCGGCATTCTTGCTGATCGCACCAATGCCAAGCGCAGCGATGATGGCGGTTCCCAACGCCCACCAGAACAAAGTATCGCGGGCGCCGCCGGTGATGAGATAACCCAACGCAATGCCCGGGAGAATTGTATGAGCGAGCGCATCGCCAAAAAAAGCCATGCCGCGTAAGACGACATATGATCCAACAACTGCACATACAATGCCGACAAGGACTGCGGCGATCATTCCTCGCTGCATAAACTCATATTGAAGTGGCTGTACCAGAAAGTTAGTGATTATGGTCATGCTCGTCGTCGTCGCAACAATCATCAATGGATAGAACTTTGCCGTCGTCTGTCGAGCGCAATCGTCCGCCATAAGCATTTAGGAGATTCTCTGTCTGCATCACAATTTGCGGTTCGCCAAATGACACAATGCGGTGATTCAATAGCATGATGCGGTCGAAATGAGCCTCGGCTTGATCGAGGTCATGCGTGGCAACCATCACTGTGACGTTCTCCTTTTTCAATCTGTCGAGCAGGTCAAGGATGCCTTCCTGCGACGGCGTATCCAGACCAGTGAGCGGCTCGTCCATCAACATCAGTTCGGCTTCCTGCGCCAATGCGCGGGCAATGAACATGCGCTGCTGCTGTCCGCCGGAGAGCTGGCCGATTTGACGCGTGGATAAATTGGAGAGTTCAACCGTTTCAAGCGCATGACGGACGAATTCCCAATCCTTTTTGCGGGGCCAGTTGAATGGACCGAGTTTCGCGGAGCGTCCCATCATCACCACATCGGCAACGCTGACCGGGAAGTTCCAGTCCACCTGCGAGCGCTGCGGGATGTAACCGATGCACACGTGTCCGTGCGGGCGCGAGCCAAAGATCTTCACTTCACCTGAATTTTGTTGCAGCACACCAGCCACTACTTTGAACAACGTACTTTTCCCCGCGCCGTTCGGTCCTACAACAGCGACACGCTCGCCTTCGTGAAGATGGAAAGTTAGATCATCTAGCGCAATCCGTCCATTGTAGCGGACAGTGAGATGCGAGACATCGAGAATGGGTTGGTTGATTTCGTGGTGAGAGTGTGGGTACATTTATTCATCCGTTGGGGCACAGCAAAACGCCAGATCGTCAAAAACCAAACAGGATCAGCTGTACCCCTACAATAAAATTATTTCAGCACATCAACGATCAAGGTCACATTATGCTTCATCATATCAATATACGTCGCGGCGGGTGCGCCATCGGTCAGTGATTCAAGATGCAGGTCGGTGACGACTCTTACCCCGGTTTCTTCGGCAATTTGATTCGCCAGCGAACCGTTATCGGAAGCATCCAAAAAAATGGCGGGAGCGCCGCTCGATCTGATCTGATCGATCAAATCCGCCATTTGTTTGGCGGAGGGCGAAGCGTCTGAACTGACGCTCTCGATCAGTGTTCCGACAATCGTAAAACCGTAACGCTCTGCGAAATATCCCAACGCTTCGTGGTTGGTGACAAGCAAACGTTTCTCCGCTGGGATCAGTGAAACCTGCCCTGCGATCCATGCGTCCAGATCATTCAACTCGCCAGCATATTTATCTGCGTTGGATCGATAGAACGCCGCGCCTTCTGGATCGAGATGCGTGAGTCCCTCGCGGATATTTTCCACATACACAACAACATTATTTGGATCGAGCCACATATGCGGATCAACCCCATGTTCGCCATCCGGGTCTTCTCTTACGCTTATGCCTGCTGACGCCTCAACAACCTCCCTCTCACCCCCGGCATTCTCGATCAGAGACTCGATAAAGTGTTCATACTCCGCACCATTGATGATGAGCAGTTTGCTGTCTGCAATCCTCGCGGCATCCTGCGGTGTCGGCTGGTAGGAATGCGGGTCTGTGCCGATCGGCAAAAGCGACTCAATCGTCACGCGGTCACCGGCAACGTTGCGCGTGATGTCCGCCAGGAAGGTGGTGGAGGTTAATATCGCTGAGTCAACCGTCCCTGAGGGAGAAACGTTCCCTCCGCAGGCGGAGAGGATAAAAATGATGAGGATCCAAACGGAAAATGATCGTTGCATTTAATTCTTGTCCAGCTCGGCGCTTTCATGAGGGAGTATCTCTTTTTTGAGAAGGAAATAGGCGCCGGTGAAATGATCGTCTACACTGGCAACCATCATTGAACGTCTTTGGGGGAGAATGGTGACAACCTCCCAGCCTTGAAGTCCGTGATCATCCAGCGATGGCACGAAGTATTCGTTGTTGAGCGGGTCGTCGCCCATCAGCGCCGACGCGGTGAGATAAGCCATTTTATAACGGAAAACCTTCCCACCGGTCTGAATGCGTTTCCTCGCAGATTCGATGTGCATCCTGTGCTCACGCTCGCGTTCGGCTTCCATCTCGTTCTTCATGCGCAGGAGGTCGGGCGAGTCGAGCATCTCTCTCGCCACTTCCAGGATATCCTCATCGTCGCTCATCACGGCTGTTGACAGAAAATCGTAACCGCGTCGGTCGCCGAGTTTGACAAGCCCTTCAGCGGCTTCAAGCTGTACCAACCATTCCTCATTCTCCGTCATGAGTTCGTAAAGGGTTGCAGTATCGCGCATTCTAACGAGTTCATCTATTTGATTCGCCATATTTCCTCCGCAAGTTTTCTTTGGTGTTCGTATTGTATCACTCTGCCATGCGTCTCATTTCTCAAACCTTTGCCAAATTACAGGATAATCCGGTACAGGATTTGAGTTATCATTCAGGCATGAACTGGAAAATTACGGTTATGATCAAACGGCTGTTTGACCAGTCGTTGACCGACCTGAAGGATATGGAGGGGGATTATCGCGTGTTCCACTTGAATTACGATATCGCGCAAGGAGTACTTTTTTTATTGATCGCGGCTGTCAGTATTTCGGGCCTGATGGGTGTGGACCTGATCCTTTTCAAAGGCAGGACAGACCTGATCAGGTGGATGGTGATCTACCGCTCCGGTTTCATCCTGCTGACCCTGATCATCATGTTCGTAATGATGAACACCCAAAAAGTGAGGGTCTTCGACAGGCTCGTTTCCATCTGGGTCTTTTCAACCATCGTATTCCTTGTCCTGTTTAACTTTACGCGCCCATCGAATTATTTAACAACACCTTTCGACATTATAGTTCCGTTTGCAATCTACGTTGTATCCCCGCTCACCGTCCGCCGAAATTTTTCCCTTGCCTTTATTTTTTCCGTCAGCACTCTGTACGTCGACCACTTTCACAAGCTGGATATCGACCCCGTGACATTGGGTACCGCCACCGCGGCACAGCTCATCGTCCATGCGTTGGGGCTTATCACGGCGGTACAGATCCAGTCCTATCGCCGCAGGTCGTTCAAAGCATTGATCGAGGAAAAAGATGCAAGGGAAATGGTGGCATACCTCGCCAACATCGACCCGCTCACGAAGAGCCTGACGCGCCGTCATTTTTTCAGCTTTGCCGAAAGCGAGTTCATGCGTTTCAAGCGTTATGAACGCCCAATGTCCGTCATGGTAATCGACGTGGATCATTTCAAGAATATCAACGATACATACGGGCATCATGCCGGGGACCTGGCGCTGAGGAGCCTGTCGCTTGTTGCAATGGATCACAAACGCTCGCAGGATACATTCGGAAGGCTGGGCGGTGAAGAGTTCGGACTGCTCCTGCCGGAGACCAGCCTGCACCAGGCAAGGGTTGTGGCAGAGCGTATTCAAACGATGTGGGAACAATCGCCGGTCAATCTCGACGGGGAGCTGATCCATTCGACGGTAAGTATTGGCGTTGCTGAAGTCTCCCCAAAGGACACCTCGTTCGACGACCTCCTGCGGCGGGCAGACAAGATGTTGTACAAGGCAAAAGAAGCCGGGCGCAACAGGGTCGTGGCGGAATGAAAACTCCCTCTTTTGAAGAGGGAGTTTTTATTTATCGCTTTACCCGCCCCCGCCTTGTAGAATGATGAAGACGATCAATGCCGCAACGAGCAGGATCGTGATCTGAACGCTGGGGCGCATGAACACCGTGCGCCGGCGGCGGTACTCCGGGTCTTTTCGGGAACGTCGGCGGGTATAGGAATATCTTCTCGGCATACTTACCTCCTTATATTGAATTCAGGGCGCTCGCGAGGTCGTCATAAAACTTGAAATACAGTTTCATGCCTGCTTTTTCGAGCGCCTTATCCACCTCCGGTTGGGGGTTGAGCAGTTTGACGAATTTGCGCGCTTCATTACTGTGCGTGAAATCGGGGTTTTCTCCCTCTGCCACATCCTGCGGAACGCCGCTATAGATCAACGCGATCTTGTGAATGGCGACCATCCCGGTACTGGTGATGGATGAAACCTCGCTCAGGTCAATGATGAGATAACGCGCCGGGTTGTTGTAGGTTGTGCTTGCCTTATCAACGATCTCCATAAAATTCGTTGCATTGATCTCGCCTGTAGGTTTCATCACGGCAACAGCTTCACCTGCCGGCTGTGTGGTCATGTTGATTTCCATGTCTCTCCTTTTATTCCAAGAGCGCCGCGCGCCATCCAATTTCTAACGGAAATTGAACTCTTCAAAATGGATGTGTTTTTGAGGCAGTCCCAACGAGAGGAACTTCTTCTCGAATGCCTGTATCATCGGGAACGGTCCGCACATGTATATATGATAACCGCTGACATCGCCTCCTGCGTTCCTGACGATCTCCTCGATCGTCAACGAACCGCCGGTGGCGGAAAAGCGGATGTGCAATTTCAGTCGCGGGTTTTTCTCAGCCGCCGCTACGATCTCATTATAGAAGAGCGCCTCATCCCTGTGCCGGACGGTGTAATAGAAATCAATATCGTGATTCAAGTTCCCATCCATATCACGGATGAAGGACAGGAAGGGTGTCAGACCGATGCCTCCCGCGATCCAGATCTGTTTACTCCCACCGCCCTTGTAATCGAACATGCCGTACGCTCCTTCGATGGTCGCATCCATGCCGGGTTTCAGGTCGGTGACCAGGGCGCGGGTGAAGTCCCCGCTTGCCTTGATGGTCAACTTCAAAACATCATCATGAGGCGCGCTGGAAATGGTGAATGGGTGGGATTCGTCCAGTGTTTCGCTTCCGGGGAAACGCACAAAAAGGAATTGTCCCGCACGTTGTTTTTTGATCGGGTTCCCCACGGCGCGCATAATAACTTCAGTAGTGACGCTGTTGGGATGATCGACCTCCTCCACTTTGTACGGGATATACTTTTTAAAGAACCGGCCAAACACTTCCGTATAAAGATACGCAGCCAAGCCGATGATGAAAAATATCTGCACCCAGTTGATCGCAATAAAAGCATCCAGCGGATCGCTGATCGTCAACGAGTGGATGAAGGCAAAGATGAAAAAGATGCCGATATATTTTTTTAAGCTCTTCCAGCCCTCATAGGTACCGCCGGTAATGCGGTTCAAAAATGGAACACGCGGCGCAAGACTGACCAGCGCAATGGACACAATTCCGATAAACGCGACCACAGCCAGATAATTACCGATCGCCCAGCCGCTCAGGGAAATGGGAACGGTGAGAACATGCACAAAGATCAACAACAACGCGGCAGTGGATGTATGGCGATGTGTCATGTACATCTTGTCCAATCCGCCGAAATAGGGCTCCGCCCACCTGGGTCTTGCCGCGATGACCAGTGAACAAGCCATCAACACGATGTTGATCGAGCCAATGACTTCACCAGCATATTGACGCACGTATTTATCGCGCCCATCGTCTACGGGCGGGAAAACGAGCCAGACAACAATCGTCAACAAAACACATGCAATGATAAAAAGGTTCCCAAGGTTGCGCTTCATTTATTTATCCTCCAGTATGCTCGGTGGACCGTCAACGAATCAAAAAGCGACACGGATTTATCCTGTATCGCTTTTTTCATTAGAAAGATTTTATGGCATCTTCGAGGTCAGTAAAGATCTCGAAGGCATTATTGAAACCGACCATTTCCAACACACTTTGCACTTCCTCACGGGGTTTCAAAAGTTTGACATGGTCCTGAATACCGCTGCTGGATGCGCGCCCCACCGAGCGGATCGCCGACCAGCCGGCTTCCGAATCCGGCAAAGCATCGCCTCTCGCCAGCAACGCAACCGTGTGCAGCGCCACCAGACCGGCACTGCTTACATACGTCAGGTCACTCAGGTCGATCAGGAAGTCACGTGCACCGCCTTCGTATACCTCCCTAGCTTTTGTGATCAGGTCCTGATAGGTCTGGCCGTCGAGTTGACCATCCAGTTTTATTATGGTGACGGGAACTCTCCCGTTTTCTTGTGCAACGGATATGTTCATATTTTCCTCCGAGTCAATCAGGCTGTTCCAATTATAAACCTGCTTTGCGATTTAATCTTTCCATTCGATGTTCGATCTCTTTTGTCCAATGCTGACGCATATAGTCGGGCATACCCGTTTTCTCCACGCGCTTCATGGCGGATTTCGCCCACTTCATCGCAGACTTTGGATCGCGTTGTTTGTGTTCATGATATTTCGCCAGTTCGATAAAGGCATACAAATGACCTCGCTTTGCGGACTCCTCCCACAAACGGACCGCCTCACCCAGATCGCCCCTCCTTTTTTGCAGGATGGACAAACGCTTCACGGCTACGCCGAAATCTGATTCCGTCAAATCAGACTCCAGTCCACGCTCGAAAAGACGCGCGGCATCCTTCCAGTGACCGAGGTCCTCGAAGAGTTTGCCGAGCGCCACGAAATCAAGCCCATGCTCGACCTTTCCTTCAAATGGATTCTGTAGCATGTCGTTCATGTGCGCGAGCAAAGCCGCCATCGCCACCACATCCATGGCGTTATGGTAGAACACGCCCGCCATCTGACTGGCATCCCCAGTTCGCAGATAATCGAAATACAACCAGGGTATTTCGTAACCGGGCACTTCCTCGCTTGAGCGTGTCAAGCCCAGTATGTGTTCTTCGAGAAATTTCAAGGCGCGCGATTCCAACCTGTCACGCCAGAGACGGCGGGCAAGAGGGAGCAGATCGACATGCGAATAATCCTTATACGGGATGGGTATCTGGTGCAGGCGGTAACGTGTCGAAAGCAGGGGCGCATCGAAGGCTTTGCCATTGAAGGTAACCAGTGCTTCACACGGAGCAAGGAATTTTGCCAGACCTTCAAGAAGTGCCGGCTCCTCCGCCGGGTCACGCATGAAAAATTGTTGCAAAACATAATCCCCGTCAATAAATCGCGCTACGCCGACGAGAAAGGCATAGGTCCCTGTGCCGCCGGAGAGACCGGATGTCTCTGTGTCTAGGAAGGCAAACTTCGAGAGCGGCAGGCTGGAGATTTGCGGGTCCTTTGCCCATTGAGCAATATATGAAAAAGGAAGAGTGGAAATAAGCGGGGACGAGCCATAGATATAGCCTCTTGGATACGACTGTTCTGCAACGAACACCTCGCCGCGAACAGTGGAGGTAAATGACCCAGCGACGACAGAGTCGATCGAATGAGGATCAGGCTTCGTCTTGGGTTGAAACGAGACACCCTTTCCAACACCGAGCGATTTGAGTTTATCTGAAAGTGATGTTTTTTTATCGTCAGGCATCCAGATCCTTTCTCGGGATGATTATAACCAAGGGAACGGATAAACTCGATCAGCCCGCTGAGATTACAGCGGGCTGATCGAATAATAGGATGCGAAAAAATTATGAAAAAATCGAAGATCTAATTGGTCACCAACCCTGCGAAATCGCTTTTCGGAACAGTGACAACGAACAGGCGTCCCCAATTCAGATTGCCTTCCGCTTCGATGCAGGTTTGAAACGTAACGTGCCTGTCTCCGAAGTAGACACGCTTGAACATATTCTCTGCGGAGAGAACTTCGTTCCTTTCAAGATTCCTGAATGAACTGTAAACACTGGCAGACTGTAAAGCCTGGTACCGTAAAATTTCAGAGACTACAAAATATTCAACGCTTCCATCGCCGTACACCAAGCGGACCTCCTGACCAACGGCGAGTTGTGAGAAGGACCTGCCAGATAGATAATTATGCGCCAGCAAGCCGACATTGCCGAATTGTGATGCCATTTGGAATTCAGTGGCTTCATTATCGTATACAGAGACGTAACCGGCATTGCTGCTTGGTTGTTGAACGACCGGGAGTGCCAGCACACCTGAAACGTAAACACCGCGCAGGGTATTCGCGTCACCATTTTGGACTGATCTTGAAAATTCTGTGAATGAGGGCAGGAGGGAATGATCGCCCATCGCCAGCACGGAAGCCGGCCTGAACAAAAATGAAGCGATTACAACCAGTAAAACGCTGATCTTAAAGATGTTTTGGATATTTCGGTTTTTGAGTGTCATTAGGTTTTTCCTTTCCCGATAAAGACACTCATACAAAACCAGCGATATTATCGCCTCGGCAACCCGGCTATCATGATCCCCGGAAGGATTTTAGACCCGTGGCTTTGCGTCCCCGTTTTTCAACGGGTTTGCCTTTATCGAACGAACAGTTGATAAGGTTCAAACAAAACGAGCCTGATGACACATCAGGCTCGCGAAGACCGTTCAATTTGTTTCATCTTCGGCAACCTGGCTGTCATGATCCTAAAGGGATTTTAGACCCGTGGCTTTGCGTCCCCGTCTTTCAACGGGTTTGCGATTATCGGATTTGATTAAGTTATTATAGCAACAGGGTACAGGGTTTTGCCTTTCAGAACGGCAAAATCACCTTGCAATATAGTCAACTCAAATGCGTAAGATGCCGGGAAGATATCACCGCCGACCTTTCACAATTTCGATTCATATATATGCTACACTTGCGCACTCGATATATGACAAAAATCAATTCTCAAATGCGGCTTCCATTCTGGCTCAAACTTCTATACGGTTCGGGTGACTGGGGCATCTCGAGCATAGGCATGATGCGTTCCATTTTTTATGCGATCTACCTCACGGATGTTGTCGGGCTTGAGCCTCGGCTGGCATCTTTCGGCGCGCTGGTGGGCATCGTCTGGGATGCGATCAACGATCCGATCATCGGTATCTTGAGTGACCGTCTGCAAACACGTTGGGGACGAAGACGTCCCTTTTTGTTATGGTTTGCGATTCCCTTTGGATTAAGTTTCGTCATCCTTTGGTCTGCACCCGATTGGGACAGCCAGGCAGCATTGTTGACTTATGTGACACTGGCATTCATGCTCGCCGACACATTGCAGACTCTCATCTCCGTCCCGTTTCTTTCCTTAACCCCCGAACTGACTCCGGACTACGATGAGCGCACCACGCTGACAAGTTTTCGCTCGTTCTTCCAACTCGTGGGAGCCCTATCTGTGGTCATCGCTGCGCCGCTCATCGTGGACATGGTGCTCTCTTCCGGTGGTACGCAACAGCAGGGATTCATGCTGGTCGGCGCGATCTTTGGCGGAATCGGCGCGATACCATTATTATTGATCGGTATCTTCGTGCGTGAAACCTCCACACCCGAACAGATGGAAGCCATGCCGTTCCGGGAAACTTTGCGTGAAGCGTGGGGGAATATTCCGTTCCGTTTTGCGGTGGGTATTCACATGCTCAACTGGTCTGCCGTGGACATGGTGGCGGTGTCATTTCCCTACTTCCTGCTGTATT
The DNA here is from genome assembly GCA_003484265.1 of Anaerolineae bacterium. GTDB lineage: Bacteria > Chloroflexota > Anaerolineae > Anaerolineales > Villigracilaceae > Defluviilinea. Next base: position 2,623 of record DNDO01000119.1, on the reverse strand, counting down.
GGGTCGCGCAGGGAGACTTGCTGGCATCCATACCCATACTCGGGCTCGATCTTGCGTACGAGTCTGCGTTTTTCGGCATATTGATGTCGGTCTGTATTCTGTTCATACCTTTCTGGCTGAGGATGGCGCGGCGGTGGGATAAACGTCGCGCTTACATGCTCGGCATGAGCATATGGGTGCTTATGGCACTCTCGATCTACACGATTCCACCCGCAGGCACAATGCAACTGCTTGTCATTGCCGCGTTCGCGGGGATCGGCGTATCCGCCGCGTACACGCTTCCCGATTCATTATTTGCCGATGTGATCGAATGGGACGAATTGCGTACAGGCCGCAGGCAGGAGGGAATCTTTTACGGCATTCGCACGCTCATCCGCAAATTAACCGGGGCATTGGTGATCTTCATTACGCTGCAGGCGTTGGGCTGGTCGGGATACATATCCCCGCCAGAGGACGCGTTGCAATTTACGCAATCTGATTCGGCATTGCAGATGATCCGTTTGCTCGTTTCCCCCTTGGGCGCAACGATAGTTTCCGGGACGATCATCTTTGCATGGTTATTTCCGCTTACGCGCGAGAAGCATAACCGAATACAAAGTATGTTGGAGAAAAGAAGGAATCGTTCTACAGATTGAAGAAAAGAATACCGAAGTTATGAAGGCTTCGGAATTCTTTTTTCATACCGTAAATGCAAGAAAAGTTCCCAATCCACACAGAAACACATCCACAAGAATTATGGTGATCCACAGCCACCTGATATACCCGGGCATTCCGCGTTCGAGCACCGCATCGGATGGATTGTTGGGATCGTAATAAACCATCACCTCCGCGCCCATCGGGTAACGGGCGACAACTTTATGCGCGCCCGACCCGCCGACTTCCATGCCCGGCATGATCTTACTTCCTTGAAGCCCCAGCCCCATCACTTGATACGTGTAATGGACAACAGGATAATTTGCCGTGCTCTTGCCACTCCTCCGCCTCTCAATTGTGGATAACGTCACTGTCCCCATCGTGGATGACCAGTTACTCGCCTTTGCCACGCCGCGTCGGGTGACAAGAATGATGGCAAGCAGAATTCCATCAATAATTAATGCGGAGAAACAGATCGAGCCGACGACGATAATGGTGCTTGAGTCCAGGTTCATGGGGGTCTCCCGTAAAATAATGCATCGGTGATATCGATCCGCTCTTCTCAAAGACCACTCAGAGCTACTCGACCACCGAATTGCTTATATTAATCACTGTCACTTGAATAATCGCGCTATCCACTTTCTGATCTGATCTCACAACTTGCAATTGGACTGCATACAGCCCGCTTATATCAGAGGTATCCCACTCCCCGAGCGGACCGTTTGTCACGGACTCGGTTCCTTCCGCGACCTGAATCCATTCCTGCGGATTCAATCCCTGTCCAACGAGAATACGATACGAGACGAAATCCGTCCCTGCGGCGGTGCCTGTGATGCTGACTGTTCCGCCGACTTCAGCAAATAACTCAGGCGACGCTATGTTGAAATCGGGATCGACCGGTGGGGCTTGGATGACATCATATGCGGATGGCGGGATTTCCAAACCTGCGGTTTCAGCCCAGGAACGTGCATCAGGGGGGACAACGAGAAAGACGCGGTCTTCGATCAGTTGCGGAAGTGTGAATACGGTTGCCAATAGATTCGTCTCTCGGTTGATGGAGAATTTGCGATACATATTGTCGGCTTGGATGGGTTCGTTGCCGTTCAGGAAAACTTCACTAACCAGGTTCGGGCATTCTGAGGTGGGCAGCATGCCCGATGGATCGCAGACATTGATGACCGAAACATCCAACGGAACAGGCCAGCCTTCGCGCGGCAGATCCTGGGATGCGATTTGCATGAGCGCATTCCATAATACAGCAGGAGCGCGGGGAGAAAGTTCATTCCCATCGCGTGTGCCCGTCCATGTGGCGACGACTCGCAAGGGAGAATAGCCGACCGCCCAGGTATCGAGCGCGTCTTCGGTTTGACCAAGTTTTACGGCGGCGGGTCTGCCCACGTCCAAGATGTTCGAAGTACGCAGGGTGCCCACGCGTGCGTTGTCGTCGCTCAGCGCGTGGTTGATCAGATAGGCCAGTCCAGGCGTCACAACGGGTTTCGCTTGCGGCGTTGTCCAATCGAGCCAGACACTGCCATCGCCGCCCTCCACACGCAGGATCGTAACAGGCGTAAACTCACCGTCCACAACCTGCCCGAAGTACACGCCGTTCTGTGCGAAAGCCCCATACGCTCCCGCGGCATCCATCAACGATAACTGCTCATTGCGTGAAACGCCAAACGAACTCGCGATCTTCGTCACGTTTTCGATGCCCATCTGCGATAACACTTGCGCGGCGGGTGCGGGATAGTCGTTCGCCAACGCCACACGCAATCGCAGCGGACCATGATATTCGCCGTCAAAATTCTGTGTGGATGTCTTGCCGGGGATGTCCCAAATTAAAGAGGCGGGACTCAAGCCTCGAGTGAAACCTGTTAAATACACGAACGCATCCAACGCGGACCCGGGGTCGTGTGCGCCGACGAGGGGTGTTTCCTGCGCCTGAAACGTTTCTCCGACCACCGCAAGGACTTGGATCGGTGATGACGGCGCT
>DNDO01000080.1:3909-8244 GCA_003484265.1 Anaerolineae bacterium | reverse complement strand
TACGCGCTGGGTAACTTGATCTCTGCGCAATTATGGGAAAAGATCAACCAGGACATCAAAGACCTTGACGACCAGATACGCAAGGGTAACTTCAGCGAACTACTTGGCTGGCTCCGTACGAACATTCACCAGCACGGACAGAAATATGAGCCGCAGGTCCTTGTCCAACGAGTCACAGGTTCAAGGATCAACTCCGAACCGTATGTCCGTTACTTGACAAAGAAGTACAGCGAGATTTACGGACTGTAACCGTTCTTGTGAGCAATGTAATAACGAAGCAATCTCCAATATAATTGCGGAGGTTGCTTCGTTTCGTAAAGTATGATTTACACGAATTACAAATAAAAATCCCAATGAAACAAAGACTTTTCGTTATTGCCTCTCTTCTTGGACTTCTAGCAGGGTGTGCCTCACCGGCAGGATCGTCCATCCCTACACCCTATCCTCCTGAATATCTCCCGACAGTCGTTGCACTGACCGCTCGTTCGATGGGCGATTCGGCAACAGCGACATATGTTGCCTCCCTCCCAACTGAAATCCCGACGACGAATACCCCGGAACCGCGCCTCACGTTTACTCCCGGTCCCACACATACACCAACATCCATACCGAGGCACAGCCTTGCCGTGATTCAATTCCTTGCGCCGGGACCCATGTCGAAAGTGGTCTCGCCGATAACACTGAGATTAAATATCAAGATCGGTGAAAGCGAAAGGATGCAGGTGGACTTGTATGGAGAGGATGGACGTTTGTTATCGCGCACGGTCAAGAAAGTGCCGACGTCCAATCAAGGGATATTACAGTCGGTAAAAATTCCATTTGAAATCCGTGCAACTGCTGAAGTGGGGCGCATCACGATAACCACGTTGGATAACGACGACAGGATACAAGCTTTGAATTCCGTCCGCGTGCTATTGCTTTCATCGGGCGGGAACGAGATCAACCCGGTTGGGAACCCGTCTGAGCCTGTCGGGGTGATAACCCCTCTTGCGGATGAATCAGTTTCCGGCGGTGTCTTGAACGTGCGCGGGGACGTGTGGCCATTCAGCCTCCAGCCGGTCATCCTTGAGTTGATTAGCCCCGAAGGTAAATCGATTGGCCTAAGGATACTAGCTGTCGAAAACGCCAATCCGCAATCGTTCGAAACGACCATTCCATATAAGGTATCAGAGCCGACATTGGCACGCCTGACCATTCGTCAGGATGACGATCGGATGCCCGGCTTATTCTATGTCTACAGCCAGGTTGTGCTCTTAAACCCATAACTTGTCAAAACTTATGTGGGTGGTATAATTCGCACGCTTTCCCCTCAGGGACAGTGAAAATCGGGGTGTGGCTCAGACCGGTAGAGCGCACGGTTCGGGTCCGTGAGGTCGAGAGTTCAAATCTCTCCACCCCGACACAAGCACGTTATTCACCGCTTTAGGATAAAGGCGGTGAATTTTTTTGTGTACAATTATTTGATGCGATCCATAGGTTTTCTGGTCATGGGCGTTTCGGGGTCGGGGAAGACATCCTTAGGGGTCGCGCTCGCTTACAAACTCGGGTGGGAATTTTTGGATGCTGACGATTTCCACCCTCCTGAAAATATCGGCAAAATGGCAGATGGGATTCCGCTTGACGATTCAGACCGCGCCCCCTGGCTTGCTTCTCTTCATGACCAACTTTTAACCTCGCTAAAAGCGGACCGCCACCCTGTTCTCGCATGTTCCGCGCTAAAAGAGTCGTATCGTGCACAATTGCTAGATAAAATTGATGGAATTGCTGTTATTTACCTCAAAGGGAGTTATGACTTAATCTTGTCCCGTATATCCGCGCGGGAAGGGCATTACATGAAATCGGATATGCTCAAAAGCCAGTTCGATATTTTAGAGGAACCGCAGAGCGCATTTGAAGTGGATGTGTCCAAGTCTTTGGATGAAATGGTGGAGTCCATTTTACAAACATATGCTGTTTAGGGAGGAATGTAAACGGATCCATCCGCTTGTCAGAGATTGGATTTGAGTCTATACTTTGAGCAAACACCTGAGCACTCGAAGGAGGCTGAAATGACGATTTTGCGTGATGTGATCCGTAAGAAGGGCGGGGAAGTGTATTTTGTCGCGCCGGATGCCACCGTATTTGAAGCGCTTAAGGTGATGTCTGACCGTAACACAGGCGCGCTGTTGGTGATGAGCGCGGGAAAAGTGGATGGTATCCTGTCCGAGCGCGATTGCGTGCGCCGGGTGGACTTGCATGGACGGTCGGCGAAGGAGACCAAGGTAAGCGAAATCATGACATCCAAGGTTTTGTACGGGCAGGCGACCCAAACGGTCGAAGAGTGCGTGGCGATCATGATCGATAAGAATATCCGTCATTTGCCTGTTTTCGAGAATAACGAGTTGATCGGTTTGATCTCCTCCCGCGATGTGTTGAAGGAGATGGTGGACGAGCAAAAGTTCATGATCTCGCAGTTGGAGCATTACATCACCGGAGGGGGAAGATAATGACGCCGAATGCATCATCATCGCAGTCAAAGAGGCAGGCTGGATGATCCTCCCCGAATGGACGATCCATGAGTTACAGGAAAAGATGGAAGCGGGGGAGTTGACCGCGCGTCAGGTCGCGGAGTTGTATATCCAGCGTATAGAAGCAATGGATAAGAATGGCCCGTTTGTCAACTCGATCATCGAATTGAACCCCGATGCATTGGAAATTGCAGACACGCTGGATGTTGAACGAAAAGCAGGCAAGGTCCGCGGGCAATTGCACGGCATACCCATTTTATTAAAAGATAATATTGATACGCATGACCGAATGCAGACCACAGCCGGATCGTTGGCGCTTGAGGGAAACATCGCCGCAAAAGATGCTTTTATCGTAAAGCAGATACGCAAATCGGGCGCATTGATCCTTGGCAAGACCAATTTGAGCGAGTGGGCGAATTTTCGCGGCAAACGCTCTGTCAGCGGATGGTCCTCGCGAGGCGGCTTGACACGCAACCCTCACGCACTGGATCGTTCAGCATGCGGGTCTTCATCCGGTTCCGGCGCGGCGATCGCGGCGAACTTTGCGTCAGTGGCAGTCGGAACCGAGACCGATGGTTCGATCATTTGTCCCGCACAGACAACCGGGATTGTAGGGATCAAGCCCACGCTTGGGTTGTTGAGCCGCAGCGGTATCATTCCCATCGCGCACAGCCAGGATACGCCCGGTCCCATGGCACGGACGGTCACTGATGCGGCGATCCTGCTTGGGGCGATGACGGGAGTCGACAAGGATGATTCAGCCACCAGATTAAGCAGGAAGCGGGCGATGAGGGATTACACAAAGTCGCTCGATTATGATGGTCTAAGCGGCGCGCGTATCGGCGTCGCAAGGAATATGGCGGGGTCGAATGCGAAGGTCATAAAGATATTCGAACTTTGCATCGAGGTGATGAGGAAGTTGGGCGCGGTCATTGTTGACCCGGCGGATGTCCCTAACTATGACAAGTTTGGTGCGACAGAACTGGAAGTGTTGCATTATGAATATAAAACGGACCTGAACAAATATCTGAAATCGTTGAATGGCAATACTCGTGTCCGTTCGATAGAAGACGTTATCAAATTCAACGAAGAAAATGCAAACCGCGTGATGCCGTATTTCGGTCAGGAACATTTGATTGCCGCACAAGGGAAGGGGACTTTGCGCGAGAAAAAATATAAGGATGCGCTGGCAAAGAACCTGCTTCTCACGCGCAAGAACGGCATCGATAAGGTGATCCGCAGACACAAACTGGATGCCATCATTGTTCCATCCGGAGGTCCGTCATGGCTGGTCGATCTTGCCAATGGTGACGCGATAAACTGGGATATGGAAAGCACATCGCCTGCGGCGGTTGCCGGGTACCCGCATGTTACCGTTCCTGCGGGTTTTATTTTTGGGTTACCCGTCGGCATATCATTCTTCGGTAAAGCCTGGCAGGAGGCGAACCTGATCAAGTTCGCCTATGCCTTCGAACAGGCAACCCAATTTCGCAGACAACCGCGCTATCTCACCACCGCTAATTTAAATCCGTAATTATTGTGATGAATGTCGCACCCATTTCGATCTTCATCACTGGCAGTCTGTTTTGTTTAAGTCTATACTTTGGCTCGGAGTAGTCCATGACAGTTGTTGAAACATCAGCCCTTCAAACAGCAATAGGATCGTACATTCCCCTGCGTCGCTCGGGATTATTGCCAGCATTACATGCCGCACAAAAATTATATGGATGGATATCAGAAGACACGGCAACGGAGATCGCCAAAGCATTGCGCGTCCCCTTGGCGGATGTCCATGGTGTGATCGAGTTCTATTCCCTCTTTTATAACA
>DNDO01000080.1:0-3590 GCA_003484265.1 Anaerolineae bacterium | reverse complement strand
AGACGCGGATGGGATTCTGAATCGTCTTTGTTCCCATCATGGTTTGAAGCCCGGTCAGACTCAAGATGACCTGTCTCTGACCATCGAGCCGAGCCCATGCCTTGGGCTTTGCGAACATGCGCCCGCTATTTGGACGACGGACAATGGAGAATGGACGATCGGAGAAAAGCATGAGCACCGTCCAATGTCCATGGTTTATGGTTCGATCCGCATGCTGACCGACAATTGTGGAAATGGAACAACTTCACTCGAAAAATACGGCGAATACTCCGCTTTGAAAATGGCGCAGAAAATGAAACCAGATGAAGTCATTGCCGAGGTTAAGGCATCAGGCCTGGTCGGCAGGGGAGGCGCGGCATTTCCAACGGGGGTCAAATGGGAAGGCGCGGCAAAAGCCCAGGCTGACCAGAAATACGTCATCTGCAACGCGGACGAGTCGGAGCCGGGCACGTTCAAAGACCGCATCCTTCTCATCGATGACCCGCACAAGACCATCGAAGGGATGTGCATCGCCGCGTACGCCATCGGGGCTACGAAGGGTTATATTTATATCCGCGCCGAGTATCCTTACATTGTGCCAGTGTTGGAGGACGCACTGGGTGAAGCGCGCGCGGCTGGATACCTGAATAAGAATTTTGATATTGAGATCCGCGTTGGCGCAGGCGCATACATTTGCGGCGAAGAGACCGCGCTGTTCGAGTCCATCGAAGGCAAGCGTGGATTCCCGCGAATCAAGCCGCCGTTTCCGACAACATATGGCGTGTTCGGCAAGCCGACAGTCATCAATAACGTCGAGTCGCTGTGTAATATTCCATTGATACTTTCCATGGGTTCGGCGGAGTACCGCAAGGTCGGCACCGAGAAGTCGCCAGGACCGAAAGTGTTCTGCCTTTCAGGCGATGTGTCCAAGCCGGGATTATACGAAGTCCCATTCGGTGTGACGTTACGCGAAATGCTGGATATGGCTGGCGGAGTCAAGGATGGAAGGGGGATGAAGTCCGTACTCTTCGGCGGCGCAGCGGGCGCATTCGCAACATCCGATCATCTTGACGTGAAGATGACATTTGAAGACCTTCGCGCAGCGGGGCTGCCGCTTGGCTCAGGCGTGGTGATGGTCTTCGATGAGACGCGTGATATGCGCAATGTACTGAAGAGCCTCGGTCACTTCTTCGCTCACGAATCGTGCGGCAAGTGCTATCCATGCCAGATGGGCACACAACGCCAAAAGGAAATACTAAATCGCATCGCCGACGGCAAGATTAAGGAAGGTGATTTCATTCGCCTGCAGGATGTCGGCTGGACGATGACAGATGCGAGTTTGTGCGGGCTGGGTCAAACCGCCGCAAGTGCGGTCTTGTCCGCGATCAAGTTGTGGCCCGAATTGTTCGAAGCCGACGGAAAGCGATAAGCCTTATGACTCAGAATGTTACATTGATCATTGATGGAAAAGAAGTGACTGCCGAGCAGGGTAAAACCATTTTAGACGCCGCACTGGAGAACGGGAAGGATATTCCAACGATCTGCTATCACGATGCAACGACAGCCAACGGACTCTGCCGCATGTGTGTTGTGGATGTGGAAGGGATGAGGGTTCAACAGCCGTCCTGCGTTGTTCTGGCTGCAGAGGGGATGAAGGTGAAGACTCGAGGTGAAAAGGTAGACCGCTCTCGCAGGACTATTCTCGAAATGCTAGCCTCCACAATGGACTTATCCGATGCGCCTGAAATTTTGACGATGATGGATGAGTATGGTGCGGATGCGGAACGCTTCCCTGATGCCGAGCGGCGCGAGTCTGACGTAATTGACGATAACCCGATGTACATCCGCGATTACTCGAAGTGCCTCACATGTTGGCGCTGTGTGCAAGTCTGCGCGGAGGATGCGCAGTATACGTATGCGATCAACTTCGCTGGACGCGGTTATGAAACACAGATCGGCACATTCTTTGACAAGTCCATTCCTGAGACGACGTGTGTGCTTTGTGGTCAGTGTGTCGCTGTCTGCCCGACTGGCGCGTTGAAGTCCCGGAGGGAATATTTATTGGAACAGGGGATGAGTGCGGATGAAATTAGTGTGTTGAACACGGGAAGAAAAAAGAGAAAACCGAGATAACAGTAAGGTCACTCTGAGGGAGCGTTCGTTGCGTCCGAAGATTGACGTTTGTCATGGTAGAGGCCCTTTGCCAGGCTCAGTGTGACATATCAAGAGAGGTCATTATGGTCGCTGAAATAAAACTGGATGAAAAGCGCGTTGTCGCGGATCGTGTCGTCACGACGGTATGTTCGTATTGCGGGGTGGGATGCAACCTCGAATTACATATCAAGGATGATTTTATTTTCCATGTGACATCGCCTTTCGACTCGCCTGTTAATAAGGGGAATCTTTGTGTCAAAGGGCGGTTTGGGTATGATTTTATTTATCATCCCAAGCGCGTGACCACTCCTCTTGTAAGAAGGTATTTGCTCGAGGGAAAACCGAAGCCAAAGGGGCGTGAACAGGTCTTTGCTGTCAGCAAGGAAGGCAAGCCGATTGCTGATTCGAAGATTTCCAATGATTGGGATTGGGTGGAAACGGATTGGGAAAGAGCACTTAATATAACCGCCGATAAACTCGTTGAAATCTACAAACGTGACGGCTCGGATGCGATGTCTGTGTATTGCTGTGCGAAGGCGACGAACGAAGATAATTACCTCTTGCAAAAAATGTTCCGTGCCTTGTTCCGTACGAACAATGTAGACCACTGTACGCGCTTGTGTCACGCGGGTTCGGTGGTGGCGCTGCAAAAGGCGATCGGTTCCTCAGCGATGAGTAATACGGCTTCGCAGGTCATTATGAACGACGTGTTCATCGTCACGGGCTCAAACACAGGCGAGAATCATCCCATTATCGCGCTGCAGATGAAGGAAGCTGTCCAGAAGTACGGGGCAAAGATGATCGTGATCGACCCTCGCCGAATCGACCTGGTGGATTTCGCTGAGATGTGGCTGCCGCTCAAGGTGGGTACGAATGTGCCACTCTTCTCTGCGATGGCGCATGTGATCGTCAAGGAGGATCTGGTCAATTGGGAATTCGTCAAGAACCGCACCGAAGGCTTTGATGAATTCCTTGAATCGCTGGAGAAATTCACGCCTGAATATGCCGAGGAACTTTCGGGCGTGCCTGCAGAGGATATTCGCAAAGCGGCACGCATGTATGCCAAAGCGAAGAACGGCGCGATCTATTGGGGCATGGGCATTTCACAGCTTTCGCATGGGACAGCCTCCGCCCTCGCGCTGATTCATCTGGCGTTCCTCACTGGGCATATCGGGCGCGACGGCACGGGGTTGAATCCGTTGCGCGGACAGAACAATGTGCAGGGTGCGAGCGATATGGGTGCGATGCCGTTCCATTATCCCGGCTACATGCGCGTGGATAACGAAGACAATGCCCAAAAATGGGAGTCAGCGTGGAACATCGAGGCGGGCGGTCTCTCGCGCAAGCTGGGTCTCACCACCACTGAAATTCTCGGTCATGCGCATGAAGGCGGCGTGCGGGCATTGTACATTATGGGCGAGAACCCGATGATGTCCGAACCGAACCTCAACGAGACG
>DNDO01000187.1:11930-12226 GCA_003484265.1 Anaerolineae bacterium | reverse complement strand
CGGCAGTTCACGAATGATGCCGCGCAGACCATACATCCCGTGATAAAGACCCGCTGCCAGCAGCAGGATATACATCACAAATTGCGCGTTATCTTTCCCGCGTTCGATCATCGCTTCAAAACTGCGCGCCTCCTCCACGCTCACGCCGTAAAAGACCGGCGCATAATGCTGAATGGCAAAGTGCGCACCCAGCAATACGGCAATGATCGGTATTGCGATAATATGTAAAGACCATAATCTTGTTTCACGCATAATCTACTTCTCCGTCAATCAAAGAACAAACTTGAACTGCCAAG
>DNDO01000187.1:9048-11636 GCA_003484265.1 Anaerolineae bacterium | reverse complement strand
TGAAAGGCGGTGACGCGAACAAAGCCATTAGCTCCTCCCAGGCTTGTTCACCGCGGATGCGATTCGCCGTTTCGATAATATGCAGTACCATGTAGGCGATCAAGCCCAAACCCGAAACACGGTGTCCCAGATACAGGTAGCGCTCAAACGAATACCTGCCTGCATACAACCAACCCTTCATGCCAAGTCTATCTGGATGTGTGTTCATCTTAGTACTTCCTCTCGACAGGTTTCCACATCGAAATATCCACAGGGATGTAATCCAACCGCGGACCCTCTTCGGTGTAATGAGCCATCGTGTGTTTCAACCAATTCTCATCATCGCGCGCGGCGAAGTCGCGCCGCGCATGTCCGCCCCGCGATTCGGTGCGCGTGAGTCCGCCGAGTGTTGCCACCTCAGCCACATCGAGCATGAAACCTGTCTCCACCGCGCGGATCAAATCCGTGTTGTAGCGCAAGCCCTTATCTTTCAACGAAATGTGTTTGTATCTTTCCTTCAATTTGCGGATCTTATCCAGCCCTGTCTGCATCTCCTGTCCCGTGCGGAAGACGCCCATATTCTTATCGAGAGTCTTGCGAAGTTCTTTTCGGATCTTGTAATGGTCTTCTTTTCCCATGGATGAGATCAACGCTTCCATCTTCCCCCATTCCTGCTCTGCCTGAATGGATATTTTTTTATCCAACGAATTCGCCGCGCAATAACGAGCGGCTTCACCGCCGGTTACACGTCCCCATACCAGACATTCAGCAGTGGAGTTTGCGCCGAGCCGGTTTGCGCCATGCAAGGACACACAAGCGACCTCGCCTGCCGCCCAGACATTCTCCAGCGGAGTATGTCCCTTAATATCGGTATGCACACCGCCCATCGAATAATGTGCCACCGCGCGGATGGGGATCGGCTTCTCGATCGGGTCGAGCCCGATGTGTTTCATCGTCACTTCGCGGATGAGCGGCAGGCGTTCAAGGATTTTGTCGCGGCCAAGATGGCGCAGGTCCAGGTGCATATAATCCAGACCTTCAGGTCCAGCGAAGCCGCGACCTGCTTCGATCTCGGTCATCTCCGAGCGTGAGACCATGTCACGCGGAGCGAGTTCCATTGCGCCGGCGGCGTATTTTTCCATGAACCGCTCGCCTTTGTTATTGAGAAGATAACCGCCCTCGCCGCGGCAGGCTTCGGTCATCAGGATGCCGCTGGGAATTAATCCTGTGGGGTGGAATTGCACGAACTCCATATCCTTCAGCGGCAGTCCCGCACGATATGCCATCGCCAGCCCGTCACCGGTGACGGTTTCTGAATAGGTTGTAAAGCCAAAGATCTGCCCTGCTCCGCCTGTGGCAAGGATGAGCGCCTTGCCGCGAATCAACACATATTTGCCGTTGATCATATCGAGCGCGGTCAAGCCTTCGAACTTTCCATCCTCGATCAGAATGGATGTGACGAAGACCTCATCATAGCGATTGAGCTTGTTTGTATGCTTCATCAACGTGTCGTACAACGTTTGCATTTCGAGCAGACCCGTTTTGTCAGCGGCGAAAACGGCGCGGGGATACGTGTGCCCGCCAAATGGTCGTTGTGCGATGCGTCCGTCTTCCCGCCTCGACCAGGGAATTCCCCAATGATCCAGATGCAGGATCTCCCTGGGCATCTCGTTAACAAAAAACTCCACAACATTCTGATCAGCCAAAAAGTCCGAGCCTTTGACCGTATCCCAAGCGTGGAGTTCGTAATTGTCGCCTTCATCCTGCCGCATGACAGCGGCAGTTCCGCCTTCTGCCGCGACAGAGTGGGCGCGCATCAGTTGCAGTTTTGAGACGAGCGCAATGTCCAACTCCCCCTTGCTTTGTTGTGAGGCTTCGAGCGCGGCGCGTAAACCTGCCAGGCCCGAGCCAAGAATGACAAGATCGTGATTATAGACTTCCATCTACATTTCCTCAATTCGGGTGCACAAACACCAATTTGAGTTTAATTGTAGGATTTAGATCCTGATTTGGTTAGTGATGAACGTCATTGAATGGGCGGATAGGTATCTATTAAATATAAAAGGCATTCTCGTCGAGAATGCCTTTTGCTATTCATATGTTCCTGAAATCTTACATCCTAACCCATATGCTTGATGATCGCATCACCGAACTCGGAGCACTTGAGCAAGGTGGTACTGTCTATTCAGTTTTTCCGTAAAGCTGCCTGTGCATTTTGAACAGCATTCATGAACTGCTGTGCCTGTCCCATGTTTTCTTCTGGGATGATCCAACCGCTGAAACCGCCTCCTCCTCCATATCTCAGATTCAGAAGGGTGATCCCTTTTCTTCCCTCGGCAAATTCCAGTTTGTTCAGATACCGGATATGATAACGGTCAGAATTCCCGCGTTCGCTGAACAATTCGATGACCTCACCATCAAACCTTAACAAGCCTCCGTCCAGGATCAATTCCATCATCGCGTTTCACCTTTCTTTATCATGAAGTTGTGACAGTTGAATTCTAGCATAGCAAATCCACATGAAATAAAAAAGCCCCTTTCCTCATTTTAGAGAAGGGGCTGATTGCTAAACGCTAATCGCTATTAGTCCATATGCTTGATGATCGCAT
>DNDO01000187.1:8190-8806 GCA_003484265.1 Anaerolineae bacterium | reverse complement strand
TGATCGCATCACCGAACTCGGAACATTTGAGCAAGGTCGCGCCGTCCATAAGACGTTCGAAGTCATATGTGACGGTCTTCGCCCCAATAGCACCCTCCATTCCCTTGACGATCAAGTCTGCGACCTCGGTCCAGCCCATGTAGCGGAACATCATCTCGCCGGAGAGGATGACCGATCCGGGGTTGACCTTATCAAGATCTGCATACTTCGGAGCTGTACCGTGAGTCGCTTCGAAGATGGCGTGACCGGTCACATAGTTGATGTTCGCGCCCGGTGCGATTCCGATACCGCCCACCTGCGCCGCCAGCGCATCGGACAGATAATCACCGTTCAGGTTCATCGTTGCAATGACATCGTAATCCTTCGGACGGATGATCGTGAATTGCAAAGAAACATCAGCAATGGAGTCCTTGATGAGCAGCATCTTCTTCCACTTGCCGTCACCGTGCGTATCCCACAACTTCAAGGCTTCTTCGATCTCACCCTTAATACCGTTCTGTTGATCGGGGCTCATCATGTCGAAGCCTGGGTCGATCATCTTGGCGTTATCTTCAACGGACAGGTCTTTGTTCGCTTCCTTATTGCCAAATATCCATGACTCACGCTCGGTCACGAT
>DNDO01000187.1:7138-7915 GCA_003484265.1 Anaerolineae bacterium | reverse complement strand
ATGTTGCCCTTGTGGACGAAGTTCACGCTCCTGCGGTTGTTATCCAATGCCCACTGGATCGCGGCGCGAACCAATCTTTCAGTGCCCTCAACAGATACTGGTTTGAATCCAATTCCAGACGAGTCAGGGAAGCGCATCTTGGCGAATTCCTTGGGGAAGGCTTCCTTGAACAAATCCTTGAACCTCTTATTATCTTCCGTGCCGTTTGCAAATTCGATCCCAGCATAAATATCTTCCGTGTTCTCACGGAAGATCACCATGTCCACGTCCTGCGGGTTTTTCACGGGAGAAGGAACGCCCGTATACCAACGGACAGGGCGCTGGCAGACATATAAATCTAACAGTTTGCGAAGCGCAACGTTCAACGAACGGATGCCGCCGCCGATCGGTGTCGTAAGCGGTCCTTTGATGCCGACCAGAAATTCGCGGAACGCGTCGGTCGTTTCATCGGGCAGCCAGCTCTGGAACATCTTGAACGATTTCTCGCCCGCGAACACCTCCATCCAATGGATCTTGCGTTTTCCGCCGTAAGCCTTCTCCACCGCTGCATCGAACACGCGCACAGAGGCAGCCCAAATATCGCGCCCTGTACCGTCGCCCTCCACGAATGGGATGATCGGGTTATCGGGAACCTGCAGCTTTCCATCCTTGACCGATATCTTTGCCCCGCCTTCAGGGACAGTTACATTTTGATATGCCATTATCCTTCTCCTGACGAAATGATAATGGGATTATAACATCGGCAACTTTGAACCCTGAACGATGGATGTCATAGGT
>DNDO01000187.1:6280-6969 GCA_003484265.1 Anaerolineae bacterium | reverse complement strand
TTCTTACCCGACCCCCAACCTGATTCCACCCGATCGACATTATCCTTCCCTTTTCAATTGAGAGCCTTTATAGGCTCTCTTTTTTTATGTCTTATCGTTCCGTCACCTTCGGGTAGAAGGCTGGGGTGATGGTGAAAACAATATGATCAAACTTCCCGGGCTCATTGACCCTCACGTCCATGTACGTGAACCTGGAGGTACCCACAAGGAAGATTGGGACACCGCCACCCAGGCCGCCCTCGCCGGTGGTGTGACGATGATATTGGCAATGCCCAACACAAAGCCTCCCATCTTCGACGAATCGACCCTCAACCTTGCGCTCGATGCCGCGAAACAAAAAGCACGGTGTGACTATGGACAATTCCTCGGCGCGGGACCAGACAACGCGGGCATCCTTCCCGCCCTCGCAGACAAAGCCGCGGGCCTGAAAATGTACCTCGACTCCACCTTCGGCGAACTCCGTCTCGATGACATGACCTTGTGGATGCCGCACTTTATCAACTTCCCCAAGTCTGCACCGATCGTTCTGCACTCCGAATCCAGAACCATGGCAGCAGGGATTTTATTTGCCGCGGTCTATGACCGTCCTGTTCATATTGCACACATTTCATTGAAAGAAGAGATCCTTCTCATCAAAGCGGCGAAAGAACGAGGAATCAAAGTGACGTGTGAGGTTTGTCCTCATCACT
>DNDO01000187.1:5753-6067 GCA_003484265.1 Anaerolineae bacterium | reverse complement strand
TGTGAGGTTTGTCCTCATCACTTGTTCATGATTTCCCAATTACCAAAAGAAGAAATAGGAATGAATATTGAAGGACGTTTTGAGGTTCGCCCAAGACTTGCAACCCAGGAAGACGTAGATGCCCTCTGGGCAAACATGGATGTCATCGACTGCTTCGCCACAGACCACGCCCCTCACACGGTTGAAGAAAAAGACTCAGATACCCCTCCGCCTGGATTCCCAGGGTTGGAGACATTGCTTCCTTTGTTGTTGAACGCTGTCAGCGAAAAGAGATTGACCATTGACGACATCATCCAAAAATCCGCCATCAACCC
>DNDO01000187.1:2656-5451 GCA_003484265.1 Anaerolineae bacterium | reverse complement strand
GAATACGAGATCAAAGCCGCTGACCAATTCACCCGCTGCGGCTGGACTCCGTTCGAGGGGTGGAAGGTCAAAGGCAGGGTGAGGAAGGTTGTCTTACGCGGACAAGTCGCATTTGAGGATGGAAAGGTTTTGGCTGAACAAGGTTATGGAAGGAATGTGAGAGCCTGATGCCAAGTATTCGAGCACGTTTCTGGAAGATGCTCATACGCAGGATGTTTCAAGAACAAATGAGCATTGAAGAATATCGGGCGCTTATTGTTACCAATTCCCGCTTCCCGTCTCCCATGCCCAAAGGCGTGGACGTGGAGCGCTTTGATGTGAACGGTCTAGACGCAGCATGGATTTCACCGATTGACGCGGATGCAGGGAAGGTCATTTTGCATTTTCACGGCGGCGGATACGTGATCGGCGGGATCAAAGCCCATTTGATGATGTGCATCTCAATGGCGAAATCGCTCAATATAAAGATGCTGTTGCCTGATTACCGTGTTGCACCTGAGCATCCATTCCCTGCGGCCCTGGAAGATGGTTTAAAGATATATGGTTGGTTGTTGGAACAGGGATACAAAGCCGGCGACATAATCTTCTCTGGCGACTCAGCAGGCGGCGGACTGGCGCTCGCGGCCACATTATCTCTGCGCGATAAGGCTGAGCCGTTACCTGCCGCAGTGATCTGCATCTCCCCGTGGGTGGATTTGACCCTTTCAGGGAAAAGCCATATCACAAACGCGGACTCAGATGTTGTGCTTAGAACCGACGATCTAAGGGAATGGGCATCAGCATATACTGGTGAAAGCAACTGGAAAAATCCGCTTGTTTCGCCTTTGTACGCGGACTTTCATGGATTCCCGCCGTTGTTCATTCAGGTGAATGATGATGAGATTCTATTGGATGATGCCAGGAGGCTGGCAGAAAAAGCCCAGGCGGATGGTGTCGATGTGACACTCAAGATCTGGAAAGGGTTGTGGCATGTCTGGCACGCCGTAGGGAACATGATCCCCGAAAGTAAAAAGACGTATGAGGAGATCGGTCAGTTTGTGAGAGCTAACTTACATAAGGATAAATAATATGTACGATTTTACCGACGTAAAACTCGAAATCTTCACGCCGCAAGACCACGCCATGCAACTCGCGGACGCGCTCTCGGAGATCGGCGTGGGTGTGATCGGGAAGTACGACCACTGTGTCGCGCTGACTCCCGTGCGCGGATTCTTCCGCCCGATGGAAGGCGCGAACCCATTTGAAGGAAAGGTTGGCGAAATCAACGAAGTGGCGGAGTACAAACTCGAAGTGAATTGCAAGCGCGAGTTGGTGAAGGATGCGATTGAACTGATCAAGCGCGTGCATCCCTACGAAGAGCCGTTGATCAATATCATTCCGCTGGCGAATCATCTTTTTGGATAAGTGAGGCGAAATGAGCAATAAAAGTAACGATCCAGCAATTGAAAATTTCAAGAACATTTGTCGAAACGAATTCAGTTATCTTCTTACAGAATATGGCTTTCAAGAAGAAGATGCAACTCTTAGAGAATTCGAGAACGAGTTTCAAATTCGATTTGTTAGACCTGATTTAACAGTAGTAATTGAAGGCATACATTATGGCTCAGCGGCGACTGTATATTTGTATGACTCAAAAAAACGTAAAACTTTCCCGAGGCTCTTAAATCCCGACTTTCAACCATTTCCCAGTAAGAGAATAAAACGAAAAATGACAAGTCAGGAGGAAGAAATCAAAGAGGAATCTCAATTATTACTGTTGTATGGAACGGATTTACTCAAAGGTGATTTCTCTTCTTTTGAACGTGCTCTTGAAAAAACACAAATATTTTGGGCTAAATATAAGAGTCGTAGGCAATTTGGTGTTGCTGAACAAGAAGCCGTTGAGGCATATCGAAATCAAGATTGGACAAAGGTAGTTGAAGCATTGGAACCATATGAAGAAAAGATATCAAAAAAGATGGGGAAAAAATTAAACATTGCTCGTGAAAATCTTCGCTTGAAGGATAAAAAAGATGAAGAGTAGAAAATACCTCTTGAAACAGAATCAGCCTTACTTGTAGAAAGAAGCGGATGGTCTCGATACGCCTACGGCTACTCGACCATCGATAATAATAAGGAGTAAAAATGCCCACAGACCCAAAATCCCCTTACCTGCCGTTTGGCGAGAACAAGCACGCCGCGTGGTTTGGCAAGGACATCATATCCGTCAAGCAGTTCAGCCGCGCCGATCTGGAGTACGTGTTCGGTGTGGCGCACGAGATGCGCGGCATGGTCGAGCGCGTTGGGACGTTTGACCTGCTGAAAGGGAAAATTCTCGCGAACCTGTTCTATGAACCGTCCACGAGAACATCGTCGTCGTTCACTGCCGCGATGGAACGGCTCGGCGGGAGCGTCATCCCGATCAATGAGGTGAAGTATTCGTCGGTGACGAAAGGCGAGAGCCTTTCGGATACGGTGCGCACGCTCGAATGTTATGCCGATGTGCTGGTGCTGAGACACCCCGAAACGGGGTCGGCGGCGATCGCGGCGAAGGCGGCGCGCAAACCTGTCATCAACGCGGGCGACGGCACGGGCGAGCACCCCACACAGGCGCTGCTCGATGCGTTCACGATCTTCGAGGAACTCGGCGCGGGTCAGGTGGACGGCATGACCGTGACCATGCTCGGCGACCTGAAATATGGGCGCACCGTCCATTCGCTGGCGCGACTGTTGTCGTTGTTCAAGGTCAAGATCAATTATGTTTCGCCCGATATTTTGAAAATGCCGAAGGAAGTGATGGACGAGGTCGGCGCGAA
>DNDO01000187.1:0-2456 GCA_003484265.1 Anaerolineae bacterium | reverse complement strand
CGCCCGATATTTTGAAGATGCCGAAGGAAGTGATGGACGAGGTCGGCGCGAAGGGCATTCCGCAGGCAGAGTTCAGCACGCTTGACAAAGCCCTGCCCGAAACCGATGTGCTGTATGTGACGCGCGTGCAAAAGGAGCGCTTCGAAGACCCCGCCGATTATGAAAAGGTCAAGGGCGCGTACGTGATCGACCCCACCATCATGAAAGCCGCCAAGCAGGAGATGATCGTGATGCACCCGTTACCGCGCGTGGGCGAGATCAGCCCCGACTTTGATGACGACCCCCGCGCCGCATACTTCCGCCAGATGGAGTACGGGTTGTATGTGAGAATGGCATTGCTGGCGATGGTATTGGGTAAGGCTTAGATAGAACGCGGATAACGCAGATTTATTGGATATTCACGGATTCTTAATTGATGTCAAAAGAACACGGATGACACGGATTCGACGGATATTCGCAGATAAGAGATAAAATTTTAAAACATCCGCGAGAATCATCTTAATCCGCCAGATCCGTGTTCTATTAATAACAGGAGAATTTTATGCTTCACGAAGAGATCACATCTACCATCATCGCAGCATACTACGATGTATACAACACATTAGGTTATGGATTTCTTGAGAAGGTTTACGAGAATGCCTTGATCCTTGAACTGCAAAAACATGGATTGTCTGTGAAGCAACAAATGCCCATCAAGGTCTATTATGAGGGGCAGGTTGTTGGAGAATATTTTGCCGACCTGCTCGTCAACGACCTTGTTATTCTCGAACTCAAAGCTGCCGAGCAAATTGTAAAAGCACACGAAGCACAATTGACCAATTATCTAAAAGCTACAAACCTTGAAGTTGGATTGATCTTGAACTTTGGTCCAAAAGCCGAATTCAAGCGTAAGATATTTTCAAATGATCGTAAACCAAGTTTGAAAGGAAAAGATTAGAACACGGATACCGCAGATCGGACTGATTTGCACGGATAGTTTAAAAAGAATCCGTGAAAATCCGCCTCATCCGTTGCATCCGTGTTCTATTCAAAACACCATGGAAACATTCTTCTCTTTTTTGGAAAAACGCGTCGATGACTGTTCCTCCCTCCTATGCGTTGGACTCGACCCGCATGTGAGCGATCTTAATGAACCTTCTCCCGCTTCTGTCCTCGACTTCTGCCTGGATCTCATCAAACAGACCGCTCCCTACGCTGCGGCATTCAAACCCAATGCAGCGTTCTTCGA
This sequence comes from Anaerolineae bacterium, assembly GCA_003484265.1. Classification (GTDB taxonomy): domain Bacteria; phylum Chloroflexota; class Anaerolineae; order Anaerolineales; family Villigracilaceae; genus Defluviilinea. The sequence goes on along the minus strand of DNDO01000187.1, from coordinate 1,228 downwards.
GGTCTTCGGCGCCGAAGGCTGGACAGTTCTCAAGCAGGTCATCGAAGCCATTGACGAAGAGTCAAAGCGACAGGGTTCTCTCATCCCTGTCGTCCTCGACGCTAAACGCGGCGACATCGCATCTACTGCGGAGGCATATGCCAAGTCTGCGTTTGAATCGCTTGGCGCACACTGCATTACGTTGAGTCCGTATTTGGGCAAAGACTCCATCGAGCCGTTCATCCAGGACCCTGAAAAGGGGGTTTTTCTCTTATGCAAAACATCCAACCCGGGCAGTGGTGACTTGCAGGACATAAAACTTGAGGATGGCGATCTGCTCTATGAACACGTCGCCAAACTTGCGCAAACATGGAATGCTAAAAACAACATCGGACTCGTCGTCGGCGCAACTCACATCGAAGCAATGAATCGCGTCCGCGCCTCCGCGCCTGACCTGTGGTTCCTCACCCCTGGCGTCGGTGCCCAAGGCGGAGAACTTGAAGCCGCGCTCAAGGCTGGTCTCCGCAAAGATGGCAAAGGGATGCTCATCCCGATCTCACGCGGAATCTCGCGGGCAGAAAATCCCAAAGTCGTTGCGGCAGAGATCAGAGATCAGATATTAAATATCAAGCGAAGTTTGAAACAGTGAAAGAATTAACTGCAGAGACGCGGAGAAGAACAAAAGAAAACTCTGCGCTCTCAGCGTCTCCGCGATAAAAACAGGAATCAATCATGACCGAACTCACTTCCTCACAAAAATCTCTCGCTGACGAACTCCTCTTAGCTGGCTGTATCAAGTTCGGCGAATTCACCCTCAAGTCGGGACTCAAGAGTCCCATTTACATTGACCTGCGCAGAATCATCACCTACCCTAAACTGCTGGAACAAATTGCCCAATCCTACCTGCCTCTACTTTCCACTCTCCACTTTTCACGCATTGCAGGTCTGCCTTATGCCGCGATACCCATTGCTACAGCAATATCTCTGGCTGGCAACTATCCCATGATCTACCCACGCAAGGAAGTGAAGACCTACGGCACGAAAGCCGAGATCGAGGGCGAATATCACGCAGGCGAGACAGTCGTCGTCATTGACGATCTCGCCACCACAGGCGGAAGTAAATTCGAAGCCATCGAAAAACTGACTGGCGCAGGCTTGGTCGTGAAGGATGTCGTCGTGCTCGTGGATCGCCAATCCGGTGCAAAAGAGTCGCTGGCGGGGGCAGGCTACTCCATGCACGCGGTGTTGA
>DNDO01000151.1 GCA_003484265.1 Anaerolineae bacterium | reverse complement strand
CCGCACGGAACTCGAACTTGCGCTTTTGCTGGTTATAAATGGAAACGCCCGTCACGTCGCTTGGGAGCATGTCGGGCGTAAATTGGATTCGGCTAAATGAGCAATCGAGGGATTTCGCCAGACTGCGCGCCAGCATAGTTTTGCCCACACCCGGCACGTCCTCTATCAAAATATGACCCTGACATAACAAACCGATCACGATCAATTCAAGGGAATGCCTTTTACCGACGATTACGTTTTCCAAATTCCCCGTGAGGCGTTCCCCGAAATCTTTTATATCTGCCATTTCCATTCCTTTCCCGTTCTGAAATGATGATCGTTAATTAATTTTTACCGCTCTGATTGTACGAGGGATATAAGCGGGGGGCAAGTGCACCATCCCCCTCTTTGGAGGGGTATCTTTCATCAATCACTGAATCCAAATGATGATTTTATTTTCGAGTATAATCTGCGTCGCCCGCCTCCGTAGCTCAATGGATAGAGTAATGGACTTCGAATCCAGTGGTTGCGTGTTCGAGTCACGCCGGAGGCGCTTTAATTTTAAGACTGTCGCAGTGCGGCTTCTACGACTTGTCAATCGGTTGCAAAGCGGGAAACCGCCAATCTGGGTAAGATGTTCAACATTAAAAAGGTCAAGACTACAAATACACCAATGAAAGGCAGTAGATGACTGAACGCTATACACGCAACCCAAACCAAATCGTTATGTACACAACAGAATATTGCGGCGATTGCATGCGCGCCAAGAAATTCTTTGATGAGAACAACATTTCCTATGAGCGCGTCGGGCTGGAGGGCAATCCCGAAGCCACGGAATTCGTTACGCAGGTGAATAACGGGTACCGAAGCGTGCCCACCATCGTCTTTCCAGACGGTTCCATTCTTGTCGAGCCGAGCTGGGATGAACTCAGGCAAAAGTTTAAATAACTATAACGTTGCAGGGGGCGCCCATCTATCGAAAGTAAAGCACCTTTTATACCGATGATGGGTCTCGACCCTACACTGTAAATCAACTCGGTCTGATAAAATCAGACCGAGTTGTTATGAACAAATCTTACGATGCGATCATCTGCGGCGCGGGAATTATAGGGGTCTCCACTGCGTATTTCCTCAACAAGGCGGGAATAAATAACATTCTCATCGTTGATGAACGTCCCCCACTCTCCTTCACTAGCGACCGCTCCACCGAGTGTTATCGCAATTGGTGGCCTCAACCCGAAATGCTGGCATTGATGAACCGCTCCATAGACTTGATGGAGTCGCTTGCCGATGAAAGCAATAATGTTTTTCGGATGAACCGTCGCGGCTATCTGTATATTACTGCTGATGAAAATAAAATTGAGGACCTGCAATCTGCTTCACAGAGAATCTCTGAGCTGAATGGGGGACAATTAAGAGTACACACATCAAAATCATCCGCCTACCAACCTGCCTTCCCGGAGGGATTCCACAACTCACCCAATGGTGCGGACTTGTTGATCGGTAACGACCTCATCCGTGAACATTTCCCTTACGTAACTGAGAAAGCCGTCGCCGCGCTACATGCCCGCCGCGCCGGATGGCTGTCTGCTCAACAGTTGGGGATGTACCTCTTCGAAAGTGGACGCAGGTCCGGTCTTCAGTTTGAGGCGGGGAAAATTACCGGTGTGAATGTGAGGGGCGGGCAAGTCCGGGGAGTCGAATTAAGTTCAGGAGATAGAATCCAATCCCCCATCTTCATAAACGCAGCAGGTCCCTTCCTGAAAGATGTCGGCAATTTACTCGATGTTGAATTGCCGGTTCATACTGAGCTTCATCTGAAAGCAGTCATAAAAGATTCGCTGGGCGTTGTTGGGCGAGGCGCACCTCTTTTAGTCTGGAACGATGCACAGACATTGCCCTGGGACGATGAGGAGCGCGAGGCATTGAAGGATGATGATGAAACTAGATGGCTGACGGAGACGTTCCCTTGGGGCGTGCATACAAGGCCCGAAGGCGCGGGGAACGACATCCTGATGCTGTGGGAATATCAAACAAAAAAGATGGAGCCAGTAGCCTCGCCAACGATTGACGATGGATACCCCGAGATCGCCCTGCGCGGTCTAGCAGCGATGTTGCCGCGTATGAAGGAATATTTTTCACGAATGCCGCGCCCCCAGCTTGACGGCGGCTTCTACACCAAAACCCATGAGAACCTGCCGATTGTTGGCGCGATGGGCGCAGACGGCGCATATGTGGTCGGCGCGGTATCGGGTTACGGTATCATGTCTGCATGCGGGGTTGGCGAACTCGTTGCCAGACATATAACTGGTAGTGAGCTGCCTGAATACGCAAATGCATTTGAGCTATCGCGTTACGACGACCCTGGCTATCAAAAGAAATTGGAAAGCTGGGATGATAGCGGTCAGTTATAAGATCTCACAGGTGGCTGGCAAAACGGGATACAATGACGGTGAGGTAATGAGATGAAAAAGATTATCCTGCTTGTATTATTTGCATTCGTCCTGACATCCTGCAACGGCTGGTCTGTTCAGCCCCTACCATACAACCAGCCCACGCCATTTGTCCTGCCCACGCGTACACCATTCATCGCCAGCCCAACGCCGGTGATCATTGGCTTATCGTCCACACCTTCACCCGGCATCACACCGACATTTTTTCCAACCAGCACGAACATGTCATCTGCCACGCCGACAGATATTCCATTGCAGACGTTCACACCGACCAGCCTGGTGAATGCACCTGCTCTCAATATAGTTGTGTTAGGATGCAACACCAGCATCGATATCACACATGGCATGGGCGAAGTGACGAACGCTTTTGTCACGCTGAAGAATATCGGCAACGTGGACCTGACAAACCTGATTGCAACACTTTATGCTCTCGACGAAGGCAGAGAACACCCTGACAAGATTCAGGAAATCCCGTCGCTTCCTATTCGTTATGAAGTAACGCTAAAGATGACTGTGGACAGCACTTATCAACAGGAAACGCCCATCCAGGTGGAAGTATCCAGCGATCAAAAGGCTTTTCCACGCGAGGGACTCAGTTCATGCCGTGACATCGGTCTGTTTGCACCGAAACCCGAAGGTATATCCACGCCTGTTCCAAGCAATCCATAATTCAAAATATCCCAAAGGTATAATCATCACATGGCAACAGACAATCTATCAACATTACGAAACAAGATCGCCATCCTGATCGACGGTGATAATGCGCAATCATCCCTGCTTTCTGAAATGCTCGTCGAGGCAGGCAAACATGGACAGGTCACTGTTCGCCGCATATACGGCGATTGGACGACCAATAATATGAATTCATGGAAGGACACGCTGAATTATCATGCCTTCCAACCCATCCAACAATTTCGATATACCGTCGGTAAGAACGCAACCGACAGCGCGATGATCATCGACGCTATGGATATACTGCACTCCCGCGTCGTGGAGGGATTTTGTCTTGTCTCTTCCGACAGCGATTACACACGCCTTGCCACCCGGATCCGCGAATCGGGAGTTTTCGTGATGGGCATCGGCGAGAAGAAAACGCCCAAGGCATTCGTCAACGCCTGCGATGTTTTCGTATTCGCCGAAAACCTTGCAACCGAGAAGAAAGGCACACAAAAGAAACAAACACGGTCAACGACGAAAAAGTCTGGCAAGAGCAAGACAGAAAAAGAAGATAGTGACCCGATGCCGATCCTCAGCCAGGCATTCGAAATGTCTGTGGGACAGGACGGCTGGGCGCCTCTGGCAACCATGGGACAGGCAGTCTATCAGGTTGACCCAAGTTTTGACCCGCGCACATATGGCCACAAACAACTCTCGCGCATGATCGCAAAACTCAAAGACCGCTTCGATATGCGCTCGCAGGAAGTAGGCGGCACAAGCGTAATGTATGTAAAGATGAAGGAATGATGCTGAAGTCGATCGACGATCCGAAGATAACCAAACTGACAAAACAAACACATGAAGTAGATGTCCCGCCATTATGCCCGAAAACGTTTAACCCGATCCAGGGAAGCACTCTGACAATAACATACTCCCCCAAAGGTAAACTGCTCGAACTGTACAGCATCAATGACTACGTGGCTTCATTCATAGGCTCTGAAGAAGTGAGAGACCTTGAGTTGTTCGCACAGGTGGTTGCGCGTGATTGCCAATCAGTATTGGGCGTGAAGGTTACTGTTATCGGCAAATTTGTAATGAATATTGGTCAAACGTTAATCTGTGAATGTGAGAGTTGACCCTCCTTCATTTCTAAACAAGTTCCTTATACACCCCAACGATCTGTTCCGCGATCTTCCCCCAAGCATAATCCTGAGCGTATTCCTCCGCGCGGTGACTCATCAGGTCATGGAGCAGTTTATCGTTCAACAACCATGATATCTTGTCGCATAACATCTCTGGTTCCTGGTCAGGGATGGTGAAGCCGGTTTCGCCGTCACGAACAAGATACGCCAACCCGCCCACTTCCGAGGCTATAACAGGCGTACCGCACGCCATGGCTTCAAGCGCCACCATGCCAAACGACTCGTAGTGCGACGGCATCACAAGCACCTCAGCGGCGGAATAATAATATGGTAGTTTGGTCTGATCTCGCTTCCCCAAAAACACAACGGTCTGCCCCATCGCAAGGTTATCGCACATCGCCTGTAATCGCGCCATCTCAACAGTCATCTCTTCGCGGCTGGCGGATGGGTCTCCGCCGATGATCGCAAGATGCACAGGATGCACATCACCTTTCAATTGCAGGCAAGACATTGCCTCGATCAAGGTGTCGACCCCCTTGAGCCGCTCGATTCGCCCTACGAACAACACCATACGATCATCGGGCTGAAGCCCGATATACATTTTCGCTTCATCGGACGGGATCGGGTAAAAGTGTCCCACATCCACACCCGGCGGGATGACGACCATCTTGCTCGCGTCTCCCTTATAGAGGAATCGCAATTGAGTCAATTCCGCCAGTGTCGCAACAGTGACGCGGTCTGCCCGACGGAGGACCTGATTCTCACCCTTGATGCGATACTCGCCCTCACGCTCCGCCTCGGACTGTGCGATACGGTTCTTCATCTCACCCAAAGTGTGGAACATGTGTATGATCGGCGTACCAGACCACAGGTCTGATAGAGATTCGGCTGCGAGTCCGCTCATCCAGTAATGGCTGTGGATAATGTCGTAGTTAATTCCTTTTTCGCAGGCAAAGGATTTGATCCCCTCCACGAATTCAGGGATGTAGTTCGCCAACTCCGATTTCGGTACAGGATGTTCAGGTCCTGAAGGCACGTGGACAACGCGGTTACCGTACCCCAACTCGTGCAGGACATGCGGGACGTGGTCGTCCTGTGAGCGCGTGAAGACGTCCACATGGATACCCATTCTCCCCAACTGACGGGTAAGTTCGCGGACATAGACGTTCATGCCGCCGGTATC
>DNDO01000031.1:9209-19958 GCA_003484265.1 Anaerolineae bacterium | reverse complement strand
TAGCGGTTTCTTCAAGGGGTCGATCTGCCCAGCCTTGAGCGGATTGCGTCCGTAAATAAACCAGGAGATCAGGATGGCAAGTAAAGCGAGAACTGTCGAGATACCAGCAACCCCGGCATCGAACCCGAGCACTTCCACTTCATGCAGTGTGTATTCCAACCAGTGACCCAGTTGATGGAAACCTTTGAACGGCAGGTTTAGCGCTCCGCCCAACACGGACAGTACCGCCAACACCATTAGCGGGATAGTCATTACATTCGGGCTTTCCTCCGCGTGTGCGGAGGCTTCATGCCGCGCTTCACCGAAGAAGACCATCCAGACTTGGCGTCCCATGTAGAAGGCTGTCAGGAATGCGGCAGCGGTCAGCAACCAATAGACAGTTGGATTGTGTAAACTGGCATCGAGAAGAATTTCATCCTTCGACCAGAAACCCGCAAACGGAGGTAAACCAGCCAAAGCTACTGTTCCGATCATATACAGCCAGAACGTGACCGGCATGGTCTTGCGCATCCCGCCCATGTTCCGCATGTCGCCGGGGTCAAACGCCTCATGGTCATCTTCGTGGTGTTCTTCCTTCTTACTTTTCTTCTTTGGTTTTTCATCGTGGTGATGCGCGGCATGATGATGTCCACGTTCGACGCCCAGAATAACCGAACCCGCTGAAAGGAACAACAAAGCCTTGAAGAAAGCGTGTGTAATGAGATGGAACATCCCCGCCACAAACGCACCCATGCCGACCGCCGCAACCATGAAACCGAGTTGTGAGATGGTCGAGTAAGCAAGCACTTTCTTGATGTCATATTGACCGACAGCGATCGTCGCGGCGAAGAGTGCAGTCACCGCACCGACAATCGCAACGATGTATTGCGCCTGCGGCACGAGCATGTATAACTCAGCCGAGCGCGTGACTAGATACACACCAGCCGTCACCATCGTCGCTGCATGAATCAGCGCAGAGACAGGCGTCGGACCTGCCATCGCGTCCGGCAGCCAGACGTACAACGGTATCTGCGCGGACTTCCCCGCTACACCCACCAGCATGAACAAGGTGATCGCAACGATAACTCCAGGGGCAGCGTGATGAGCGGCTTCAAACACTTCATCGAATTGAAAACTGCCGAATGCCCAGAACATAATGAAGCCCGCGATCAGGAAACCAAAGTCACCAACACGGTTGGCAATGAAAGCTTTTTTGGCGGCGTCCGAGTTTGCCCACGACGGACGCGCAAGCGTATCCATCTCGTACCAAAAGCCGATCAACAGGAAGGAGCACAGCCCCACGCCTTCCCAGCCGACGAACAGCATTAAATAATTATCGCCGCTTACAAGGATCATCATGGAGGCGATGAACAGGTTGAGAAAAATGAAGAAACGGCGGAACCGGCCCACGTCATGTTTGAAACGCACGTCCTCGTGCATGTACCCGATCGCATAGATGTGGATCAACGTCCCGACACCCGAGACGACCAGCATCATCGTGGTGGATAACGTGTCAACTCGGAACGTCCAATCGAGTTCGAGCGTGCCGATATGGATCCACTCCGCGAAAGGAACGCTCACTGCCTCGCCGTGACCAGATGCAACTGCCCAAGCCAACAGCACGCTGACGATGAACGCCGCGCCCGAGGCTAGGCTGGCAACAGTGCCTATTACCTTTTCACTAAACCTGTGACCGAAGATAATATTGACAAGCAAACCAATGACAGGGAAAAACACCAGCCAGGGTGCAAGGAGAAATAAACCTGAAGGAGTTGCTGCTTCGCTTAAAAACATACCTATCCCTTCAAACCGCTGATCTGGTCCACATCGATGCTTTGTTTGGATTTGAATATCTCGACGATCAACGCCAGACCCACGGCAACCTCCGCCGCGGCGACCGCAATGACAAAGAAAACGAAGATCTGCCCGCTGAAACTTTGGATGACACTGCTGAACGCAACGATGGCAAGGTTTGCCGCGTTCAACATCAACTCAATGGACATAAAAATAATTAACGCGTTACGGCGGATGAGGACGCCCAAAACGCCGATGGCAAATAAAATAGCGGAAAGAATAATGTAATACTCGACAGGGATCATTATTTGCGCTCCCTTTTCTGCCTATTGGTCAGGACGATGGCGCCCACCATGGCAACCAACAGCAAAATGGAGGTTACTTCAAACGGCAGTAGATATTGGTTGAATAGTTCGATGCCCAATTGACGGATGTTATCCATCGTGTTGACCGCTTCGCTGGGAGGCAAAACATCTCCCGTTGGGCGTGCGCGCGTGACGAGAAGATAGGTCGCTTCGGCAACAAGGATGAAAGCAAGCGCCGCTGCCAGCGGTCTCTGCCACGGCAATACCTGCGCGGGAGCGAGTTTTTCTGCGCCAAGCAACATGATAACGAACAGGAACAAGACCATGATTGCGCCCGCATAAACGGTAATCTGCGCCATGGCAATGAACGGCGCGCCGAGCAAGAGATAGAAAACCGCCACAGTGACAAAGTTCAGCACAAGGAACAACGCTGAATACACCGCATTACGGCTGATCAACATGCCAAGTGCGGTCGCTATGGCTACTAATGCTAGAACGAGAAATAATATCAAATCGAGTGTCATAATTCTCCATTTACGATTTTCGATTGGCGATCTTCGAGCAATCGGAAATCCAAAATCGTAAATCTAAAATCATCATTTCTGCGGGTCTTTCATCTCAGGCACCGAGCGTTTGTACACGTTAGGCTCCACTTTGCGCGGAGTGGTCATATCCACAGTGGGGACGGGTTCCAGAAGCGATTCCTTGGTGTAGATGGCAGAGCGGCGGTCATAGAAGGAAAGCTCGTAATTGTCACCGAGCACGATAGCTTCGGTGGGACAGGCATCTTCGCAGTAGCCACAATAGATGCACCGGAGCATATTGATCTCGTACGTGGAGGCATACCTTTCTCCTGGAGAAAAGCGTTTCTCGTCCGTATTCTCGGATGATTCTACAAAAATCGCATCTGCGGGGCAGGCGGCGGCGCACAGCGAACATCCTATGCATTTTTCGAGACCATTGTCGTAGCGCTTCAGCACATGACGCCCACGGAAGCGCGGACGCACCTCCCGCTTTTGTTCGGGGTATTGAAACGTTACGGGCTTTTCGAACATCATTTTGATCGTGGTGCCAAGCCCGCGCACCAGTTCAATGACAGGTTCAAACACGCTCATACGGAAGTCTCCTCAAGGTACGATAAATGAACACAACAGCAACCAATCCGATGATCGTGGAAACGACAGGTATCGCCCAGAAATATATTTGGTTGTTCAACAAGTCTGCCAGCAAGATGCCTGCCGCCGTGATGAACGTGATCGCCAGTGACAGGGGAAGCATGATCTTCCAGCCGAATGACATGAGACGGTCATAGCGGATGCGGGGCCACGTGGCGCGCACCCAGATCATGACGAAAAGCAAAAGAATAACTTTAATGAGCAAATACACAGGTCCAAGCAGTGGGTATTCATCGACGCCGGGCCCAAGAAAGCCGCCAAAATATATCGTTGCCAATATCGCGCTGATAACGATCATCTTCTGATATTCTGCCATGAAAAACAACGCGAACTTCATGCCGGAGTATTCACTGTGATAACCAGCCGTCAATTCCTGCTCGGCTTCGGGCATATCGAACGGAGCGCGGTTCACTTCGGCAAGTGTTGCGATCCAGAAGATCACTGCGCCCACCGGCTGGACCACGACAAACCATAAACCTTTTTGCGCGTCAACAATATCCAACATACGCATCGAATCCGCAAGGATGATCGAAGTCGCGAACGAAAAGCCGAGCGCAAGTTCATACGAGATCATTTGGGCGGATGCACGCAATCCGCCGAGCATTGCATACTTACTATTCGACGACCAGCCCGCCAGCACGATCCCAAACACGGCAATCGAAGCGATGGACATCAAATACAACACGCCCACGTTGATATCTGCAACATGAAGTGTGATCTCACGCCCAAATGCCGTGAACGAGGTCCCCCACGGGATGACTGCCGCGATAATTATGGATGGGACGAGTGTAACGACGGGCGCCCAGAAGAAAACGATCTTATCTGCCTTGGCAGGCACAAGTTCTTCTTTAAATATCAACTTCACTGCATCGGCGATCGGTTGAAGCAAACCGAAGGGTCCCGCGCGATTCGGTCCTATGCGCGCCTGAATACGCGCCAGCGCGCGGCGCTCATACCACGTCAGGTACGCAAAACCGCCCAACAATGCCAGCGTCACCACCAGAGACTTGATAAGCCACTCAAGCCAGAGAGTCCAATCAGGCAACATATTTCATCCTCACTGCAACCGGCTCGCGGATCGCAATTCCCATACTACGCGGAATCAACGCCACACCGACGGGAACCGTAGCGTCAAATTTTACAGCCGCTTCACCACTCACGCCATTGAAACTGACGTTCACAGTCTGCCCGGCTTCCACGCCCATCTCTTGCGCGGCATCTGGGTGCAACGAAATATTCAACTCACCCACACGCTGGTCAAGCAGTTCAGCAGGAGCGACAGTCGTACCGCGGTCATATAACTTTGTGACAGGCACTGCCAGCAATTCATTTTCTTTCGGACGAGGCGACGCCTCTTTCTGGACTCTTGGTATGCTCAACTTTTCACCCCTCATTGCCGCCGTTGACAGGTGTACGCCCATGCCCTGGGTGTTCTCGTAGGTTGTGCCTCCATAATATAGGTCACTGCGCCCTACGATGGGCCACTGCGCCCTGACCTCAGCCAGTTTTGCGTAATTCAAGCCCTCAAACGATTTGACAGACTCGACCAATATATCGAACACCGCCGAAACGGACGTGCCTTCAAGGATAACTCCCATATTCCGGGCGATCTGAGATGTGATCCCAAAATCGGGCTTCGCTTCACCGGTCACCGGCACAGCCTGATAGAAACGCTGGACGCGCCGCTCACCGGAAGTAAACGTCCCTTCGCGTTCGGTGAAAGCCTGTGCAGGCAAAACGACATGGGCAATCCCGGTCGTCGCAGTTTCCATTACATCCTGCACCGCAACGAACTCTGCGCCTTCCAACGCCTTTGCCAGTTTTGGGTCGTCACCGACAGGATCCGCGCCGACGATATAAACAGTTTTACCTTTGAATGCTTTCGTGAGATCGGCTTCAACTTGGAAGCCCATCTCCCATGCGCCCTGGTCATTCGCGCGTCCCCACACACCGATCAGACCATTGTTTGGTTTTCCGATATGGTCGGTATCTTTCAACAACTTCGCGCAGGCAGTTGCGAGGCTTGCAGAACCTCCTACGCCGAGCCCTTCGCTTCCATATAAAATGACCGCATTCGATGCCTTCGTGAACGCATCGCTGATCTTGCTTTTCTTGCTGAAATCCTGAACGGACTTGACTTCATCGCCATAGTCGTATCGCACAACGTGGTCGGCATATTTATCCAATTTGGTTTCGCGCGGATTCAACACGATCAATGTCGCGCCGCGCTCTGCAGCCTGCTTCACTCGCAGATACCAGATCGGGGCTTCTTCGTATAAATTGGAGGCGACAATGACGATCGCAGTACCTTTGCCCATATCTGCAAAATTCGTCCCCTCCCCCACACCGACCAGCGACGTCAATTCGCCGCCCCCCATGTGAGAGTAGAGATATGCCTTACCTTTCGAGTGATCGGAAAGGGTCTTCAAATTGAACAGGTCTTCATTGGAAAGCCTGCCCGATGCAAGCACCACAAAGTTTTTCTTCGCCTGGGTAAATTTCTCCGCGGCAAGTTTGGTGGCGGCATCCCACGAAGCGCGTGCCAGTTTCTTATCTTTGCGAACCTGCGGTTTGGTAAGTCTCGTTTTGCCTTCGGCGTAATGGTAGGCAAAGCGTCCCTTATCGCACAGCCAGATCTCATTCACTTCTTCGTTCTGCCTCGGCATCACTCGCTTGACCACGATATTGCCGCCTGCCTTGGCTTCACGGCGCGTGTTCAATGTCGTGTTACATCCCACGGGACATTGCGTACAAATTGAGGCTTGAGCTTCCAACTCCCATGGGCGCGCGCCAAAACGGAAGTCTGCCGTCGTCAAAGCGCCGACAGGGCAGATATCGGAGGTGTTGCCCGAGAATACTGAATCAAAACCGGGGTCCGATAAAGAGACGATCTGCATGGAGCGTCCGCGGTCATCGAAGCCGATGACCGAGTCGCCGGCGATCTCATCCTGAAAACGGACACAGCGCGCGCATTGTATGCATCGTTCGCGGTCGAGATAGATCAACTCGCCAAGCGGCACCATCTTGTCAAGATGCAGTTTTTCATCGTAGATAAAACGGCTCTTGCCGGGACCATGCGCCATGGTGAGGTTCTGCAAAGGGCATTCGCCCCCCTTATCGCAGACCGGGCAATCGAGCGGGTGCGATGTAAGCAGGAATTCGACCGTTCCTTTTTGTCCATTCATCGCCTTCGCCGATTCGGTGAGGATCACCATTCCTTCTTCCACCTTGTTGGTGCAGGCAGTTTCGAGCTTGGGCATGAACTGGATCTTAGGTCCACCGTTCTCCATCACATATTCACCCGTGGAGCGGTCACGCATAGGACGTCCGATCTCCACCAGACACATACGGCACATGCCAACCGGTTCGAGTTTAGGATGATGACAAAAGACCGGGACGTCTATGCCGGACATCTTGGCGGCATCCGCCACATAGGTTCCAGCTGGTACTGTGACCTGTTTCCCATCTATGGTGAGAGTGATTTGTTTACTCATTATGCTTTCACCGCTTTATCGAAATCTTTTTTAAACCGTTCAATGCCGGTGACAACCGCCATCGTAGAGAATTCTCCCAACGCGCACAGGCATGTGCCTTGCATTTGTTTCGCAACGTTCAAGAGCAGGTCTACATCGGCTCTCGATCCTTCACCGCCGTGGATGCGTTCGGTCAAATGAGACATCCAGTATGTGCCTTCACGGCAGGGCGTACATTTTCCGCACGACTCATGTTTGAAGAAATGGACGGTCTTGTTGACCAGCCAGTCCATCGAAACGGTGTCGTCGAGCACGATCACGGATGCAGATCCGAGGTCCGCGCCGAGCGTGCGGACGGTGGCGTAATCCATCGGGGTGTCGAGAATCTTTTCATCATCAACAGTGATCAATGATGAGGAAGCCCCTGCGGGCATGATGGCTTTGACCTTGCGTGAATCCTGCACACCGCCGCCATGAGTGTAGATCAACTCACGGAAAGTTGTGCCAAAAGGCAGTTCGTAATTACCAGGCTTGCGGATGCGTCCGGAAAGCGAGAATATCTTCACGCCGGCGCTGTCCGTTGTACCAATTGATTTATACCAGTCTGCGCCCTTGGCGAGGATCATCGGTACGTTGGCAAATGTTTCAACATTGTTGATGATGGTCGGCTTGCCATAGAGCCCGAACGAAGGTGGGAACGGCGGCCGATTGCGTGGTTGTCCGCGTTTGCCTTCGAGCGATTCGAGCAGTGCGGTCTCTTCGCCGCAGATGTAAGCGCCTGCGCCAAGATGGGTATAAATCTTGAGCGAGTATTCGGTGCCAAATAGATTATCACCGAGATAACCAGCCACCTCCAACTCTGCGATCTTTTCATCGAGAAAGGCGCCCAACTGCCAGAACTCGCCCCGCAAATAGACGTAGGCAACCGTGGCGCCAACCGCATAGGATGCAAGCGCAAGCCCTTCCAAAAACTGGAACGGATTGCCTTCCATGATCTCACGGTCTTTGAACGTGCCCGGCTCAGACTCATCCGCGTTTGCGACTACATAATGAGGCCAATTCTTGTTATCAATGAACGACCACTTCAGACCGGTCGGGAATCCCGCGCCGCCGCGTCCGCGCAGACCGGAGTTCTTGACCACATCGGTCACTTCGTTGGGCTTCATCTTTGTGACGGCATTCTTGAACGCGGCAAACCCGCCGTTCTTTTGATAAACATCGATATTGTTAAGATCAGGGATGTCGCGGTGGCGTAAAAGGATATGTTCCATTAGCTTCCCTGCCCAATTGCGTTTTTGAGTGTCCGCACCAGTTCCAATGTCTTATCAATCGTCATGTTCTCGTGATACTTAATGCCGTCCGGTCCCTGCGTTTGGAACATGGGAGCCCTGTCGCATGCCGCGAGGCACATCACACCTTCAAGCGTAAGAAAACCATCCTCTGTCGTCTCACCGACCTTGACATCAAGGTTATCACAAAGGTCGTCCATAAATTTATCCGCACCACGTAACGCACAGGGGAGATCGGTGCAGACCTGCATTCGATACTTACCCGCTTTTTTATCATGATACAAGGTATAAAAACCGACAATCGCGGCAACGTCTGTTTCGGTAATGTCGAGTATATCTGCAATTTCCTGCATGGCAGGCTTGTTGATGTATCCCTCTTCGCGCTGGGCGAGGAACAACAACGGCATGACCGCCGAGCGTTTTCCCTCGGGCGGATATTTCGACAAGATCTGCTTTACTTCCTTGGGATATTTTTTCGCAAGGCTCATCGGTCAATATCTCCGAGTACGATGTCTATGGATGCAAGGATCGCCACAAGGTCTGCGACGAGCGTCCCTTGTGTGATCTTGTTGATCACGGATAGGTTATCGAACGAAGGCGTGCGCAAGTGGACACGATACGGTTTGGGTCCGCCATCGCCTTCGAGGTAGATACCCAACTCACCGCGCGGCGACTCAACTGCGCTGTATATCGATGCCTTCGGCGCGGGGAAGCCTTCAGTCCATAACTTGAAGTGATGGATGAGCGCCTCCATGCTGACACCGATCTCCGAGCGGGGCGGTGGGACGAATTTGCGGTTATCCGAATTGACAGGGCCCATCGGTAATTTATTCAACGCCTGCTCAATGATCTTCATCGACTCGCGGAATTCTTCGATATGGACAATGTATCGGGCAAACGTGTCACCCTCCGTGCGGACAGGTACGTTGAAATCGTATTGATCGTAACCACAATAAGGGCGGGCTTTGCGCAAGTCCCAGTTCACGCCTGAAGCGCGGAGCGTGGGGCCGGTCACTCCATGTTGAAGTGCGGTGGCTGCATCCAGAATTCCGATGCCCACCAAACGGTCAAGCAGGATAGGGTTTTTCGTCAGGAGTGCTTCGTATTCATCCACACGTTTGGGGAACATCTTGAGAAAATCGCGCACCGCGGATTCGAATTCCACGGGCACGTCGCGCCAGATCCCGCCCGGGCGGATGAAGGTCGTCATCATGCGCTGACCCGAACACAATTCTAGTATATCCAAAATTGCTTCACGTTCGCGGAAACAATAAAGAAAAACGGACATCGCTGCGAGGTCAAGACCAAACGCGCCGAGCCAGACGAGATGAGAAGCGATGCGCTGCAACTCCGTCAATATCACACGGATGGCTTGCGCGCGGGGAGGCACGTCCAGGTCAACAAGTTTTTCGACTGCCATGCAATACGCGAGGTTGTTGCCGGTCGTGTTCATATAATCGAGGCGGTCGGTCATCACTTCGGCTTTGAGGTAGGTCTTGGCTTCCATGTTCTTTTCGATGCCGGTGTGCAGATAACCGATATCGGGAATGGCATTGATGATAGTCTCGCCGTCGAGTTCCAACAGCAATCGCAGAACGCCGTGCGTCGAGGGATGTTGCGGTCCCATGTTCAACAACATGGTCTCGCCGCTCAATGCGCGATCCGAAACCAGATGCCTGAAATTATCTATATTAACTTCTTCAAGCTGTGCCATGCTTATTCCTTTGCATACGGCTTGCGTACATCGATCTCGTCAAAATTAAATGTAAATTGCGGTTCTTCATAACCCAACGGATAATCCTTGCGGAGCGGATGCCCATCCCAATCGTCCGGCATCAAGATCCTGCGCGGATCGGGATGACCTTCGAACTCGACCCCGAACATATCCGCGACTTCACGCTCGCGCCAGTTCGCCACTTCATATACACGCGTCACTGTCGGGACTTTGGGCTGGTCCCCGTTTACTGGGACTCTGAGCTGCACTGACAGATTCTTCGCCAACGATGTCAGTTGATAAACAATATGATAACGCGGCGACTGTTGTGGGAAGTAATCCACCGCCGTCAACGCCGAAAGCAATTCGAATTCGTATTTGTCGCGCAGAAGTGTTAACGCATCCAGGATCTGCTCCGGCTTGACGAATGCATGCACCTCATCACGAAACTCTTCGATGGAAGAGTCGAATTGTTTCTGTAAAGCATTTATGATCGGTTCGAGTTTTTTGTCCATATCTGTTTACCCCGTCATTTGCGATTTCGAAAAGCAATCTCCTTCACCGTTCGGGATTGCCTCAAGCTAAAGCCATCGCAATGACGATACACTTTTATACCTTCGCCAAATCCTTGAACTTCTCGCCTTTCACCTTTTCGTACAGCGTCACCACACCGTGGATCAACGCTTCAGGGCGCGGCGGACAACCCGCCACAAATACATCCACGGGGATGACCTCATCCACACCCTGCACAATGGCGTAGTTATTGAATACGCCACCGCAGGAGGCGCAATCGCCCATGGCGATCACCCACTTGGGCTCGGGCATCTGGTCGTATAAACGCCGCACGACGGGAGCCATCTTGCGCGAAACGCGCCCGGCAACAATCATCAGGTCCGATTGACGCGGGCTGGCGCGCATTAACTCCATGCCAAAGCGGCTCATGTCATAGTGCGATGCCTGCGCCGCCATCATCTCGATGGCGCAACAGGCAAGACCGAACAACATGGGCCACATCGCATT
>DNDO01000031.1:0-8884 GCA_003484265.1 Anaerolineae bacterium | reverse complement strand
GCTCCTTTTTTCCACGCGTACACGTAGCCCACCAGTAGGACGACAATAAAGATAACCATTTCAATTAAGCCGAACCAGCCAAGTTTTCGAAACGTGATCGCCCACGGCAGAAAAAATATCACCTCGATATCGAAGAGGATGAACAACACAGCGATCAAATAATAACGGACAGGCAAGCGTCGCGTGCCTTCGCCGTAGGGGTTCATGCCTGATTCATACGGCATGGATTTTGCTTTTGATTCTTTTCTAGGTCCGAACAATCCCCCGAGGCCGATCGCGATCAACGCGATCAGTGTAGCCAGGCCGATCATCAAGGCGATTGCAACATATTCGAGCATTCAGACTCCTCACGCAGTCCCAAAATTTTCAGGAAAAACGCCCATGAATGGACGGTGATTTGTGCTTCCTTTCACGTTTGGGAGAGTATAACATAAGAGACTTTTAGGGGCTAGAGAAAGTGCCACTTTTCACAAAAGTCATGCTATTAGTCAGATTGTGTCAAGACTGGCGGAAAACCCATTTACCGCCAAGCACGCGGAGAACGCAGATGATATATGGTTTTCTTTACTAACTCTGAGCTTGTGGCGATAAAAATACGGGCAACAAAAAATTAGGTCACCTTTTTATAGCACGACCCCTTTAATTACCACAAATAATCACGCAGTTCCCTGCTCCGTGAAGGATGCCTTAGTTTCCTTAATGCCTTCGCTTCGATTTGACGCACACGTTCGCGGGTGATGTCGAAGTACCTGCTGACTTCTTCAAGTGTGTGATCCCTGCCGTCCACCAAGCCAAACCGCAACTCCAGCACTTCACGCTCACGGTCTCCTAGTAAAGTGAGGGCGTTTTGTATCTGTTCACGCAGCATCTGGCGCGCGGCAGCATCCACCGGGGATAAAGCATCCTCGTCCTCGATGAAATCACCAAACGAACTGGAATCCCCATCCCCCACTGGACCGTCAATTGATACAGGTTCCTCAGCAGTGCGGAGGACGCGGTCGATCTTTTGGGTGGCAGTATCCAGTTTAAGTTGTAATGCAGCTGACAGCGGTTTCTCTTTGGAATATGCATTTAATATGGCTTGCACATCGGAGGCAGGCAGGTACCCGACCTCCAATGCAAGTTCTTCATTGGTCGGGTCGCGCCCGAGGGTTTGGGTCAGGTGACGCTGTGCGCGGAGAATGCGCGAGATTGATTCGAACAAATGCACAGGAATGCGTATCGTGCGAGCCTGTTCCGCGACCGAACGGTTGATGGACTGACGAATCCACCAGGTGGCATAGGTGCTGAATTTGAATCCGCGCCGAGGGTCGAACTTGCCTACGGCACGCAAGAGACCGATGTTTCCCTCCTGGATCAGATCGAGAAAGTTAATTCCGCGCCCAAGATAACGTTTGGCGACACTGACAACCAATCGCAGATTGGCGCGGATCAATGAATGATTGGCGCTAACACCGCGCACCTGTGCCTGTTCCATTTCCTGAATTAGTTCTTCGTCTGGGGGAAGGTGCTGATATAGAGTCCGCTGGTTGGGAAGGGATTGGGTCTGGTTGATATGACCCAGAAGCCACTCGGCATATTTTAACGGGAGAAGATACAGGCTAAGAAAGACCGCGTACACCTTGCGGGCAAGATCATCCCACAGTTCATCCCTTCCCCACATCCCATTATCCAGGAACGCGCGCACGTACGAAGGTGCATCCGATTCCCAGCCGGCGTGCAGGGCTTGCGCTTCGGTCAGGATCAACCCAAGGTCGGGCAGATCGTGATGCAAACGTTCGGCGTCTTCGACCAAACGTTCCCACGAGGTAAGCAGTTCGCCGAGCAATGAATGATAGACGGAACAGGTAACCGTCAGCCCCTTGCGATGCGGACGGCGGCGAAATGTGTTCACCAATTTGCTGGCTTCGATCATGGTGGCCAGCCGAAACTCGCTGTCGGAATCGAGCAACTCCACCAACCCGATCTCGCGCAGATATAACTTGACAGGGTCCTCAGATAACTCTGCTGCAAATAAAGGATTCTTGGGGTTTACGGCTTCCTCATCTCCCGCCAGATCATCCTCCTGCTCTACCAGTGCATTGACATCCGGTTCGCCCGCCTCGTCATTCAATATACCAAATTCGACCAGATTATTGGCTTCCTTCATATCAACGGTTTCCACTCGCGACCCATCATCGTGAACGTGGTGCGCCGCCTTCTTCGTGCCTTTATTCGCAACCGGTACAGTCCTTTTTTTTCTTTCTGCCATAATCCCTTTATATTATGACGACTTCCCACAAAAACAGTTACGTCCGCCTCACTCCAACCGCTTAGCAGATATCTGCTTATATGCCATGTCCAAATCCCGCAATAGTCTTGTGTGTTGTAACACCAGATCGGTATAGGTGGATGCGCGCAGGTCGCCGCCTTGATGCGCTTCCTCCTGTAAAAACCTTAATTGGTTCAGGTTTTCGCCAGCCGCTACACGGCGCAGTTTGATCACGCTCCGTAATAACTCCTCCAGTAATTTCTCATCCCTCTTTTCAAGCTTCTCCGTCTGTTTTACCAATTCCTCGGAACGCGCCTCCAGCGAGTCGGGGATCGCATCCAAAACAAAATCATAATGCTCAGATTTGTATTGCTCCACCGATTCGCGGATCAACCCGAACAGCAGTTTGTGGTCGGTGTGATCGAAGTCCTGCGCGTTCAAGGCGATCAAACCAAATTCCTGCAACACGCGGTCCAGGCGATAGAGCAGTTCCGGCTTTCTGAACAATGCACCGATCAAATATTCCTCGGTCTTTTTACTGGATGAAACGACCGCCAATCCCGGGGTGGACTTTTGCACGATCTGTCTTTGCCCGCCTCCCCTCGGTCTCCTCACGCTCGGACCCTGTGCCTGCGTGCCCAACAACGCGCGTTCATCCACCTTCAGCATTCGCGCCAGCGCCTGACGGTACGTATCCCGTTCCAAGGGGTTCGGCAGATCCTCGATAAGAGGGACAACCTGCGCCGCAATTTGACTCTTCACTTTCGGGTCTTTGATATTTTGATCTGCTGCTAGGGTTTCCATCACATGAGTTACGATGGGCTTCGCGCTTTCGATGATCCTCGCCCATTCATCTTTATCACGCTCAACGATCTCATCAGGGTCGAGGTCATCCGGAATGGAGGCAACACGCAGGTCTGCCTGTAATCGCGCTTCATTGCGGAGTAATCCACGCGCATCGAAAGCTAGCTCTCCCTCCTTGTCCATGGCGGAACGTGCCGCGTCAAGCCCGCGCATGACGGCTTTTTGCCCGGCTACATCAGGGTCGAGCGCAAGGACGATGCGGCGTGAGAATCGTTTGAGTAGCCGCAACTGGTCTTCGGTGAGAGCCGTGCCCATCGGCGAGACGACGTTTTCATAACCTGCCTGGTGCAGGGCGATGACATCCATATACCCTTCGACAATTACAGCCTGATCCGCTTGCCGAATTGCTTTGCGAGCGCGGTCCATGCCGTAGAGCAAACGTCCTTTTGTGAAGATGGCGGTGTCGGGTGAATTCAAAAATTTGGGAATGTCGTCCGGGTCAACGATTCGAGCGCCGAAGCCGGTCATGCGCCCCTGTTCATCGCGGATGGGAATCATGATGCGGTTGCGGAAGCGGTCGTAGTAACCGCCGCTATCGCGTTCGGAGATCATGCCTGCGTCGAGCAGATCCTGTTCGGAGTAGCCGCGCCCGGTGAAATGGGTGAGGGCGGAGTCCCAGGCGTTTGGTGCATAGCCCAACCCAAAGGTTTCGATGGAAGCGTCGGTCAGTCCGCGTTTGTCATTAAGGTAGTTGAGTACATCCGCATTGGCAGTGAGATGACCGCGATAGAAGACAACCGCATCTTCCAGCAATTGACGGAGATTCTCGAAAGCCTCTTTTTGTTCGGGCGATTGCTTCGAGTAGGTCGGGACTTCCACGCCTGCGCGCGCGGCGAGTTTGTTGAGCGCTTCCTTGAAGTCCAGGTTCTCGCGCTTCATTATGAACTTGAAGATGTCGCCGCCCTCGTTACATTGACCGAAACAGCGCCACGTCCCGGTCTCGGGCCAGACGACGAAAGCGGGCGTCTTTTTATTATCATGGAACGGGCATAGCCCTGTATAGTTCTTGCCCGCATGGCGCAGTTTGACACCAGCCTCGGAAACGAGGTCTACAATATCGATACGGGATTTGATCTCATCAATGGTGGACATAGGCAACTATAAACTTTCAGCACTTGGCGATTTGCTGATTGAATTATAGACGCATTCGATGAATTGACAATGAGCAGGATTTAAAAAAATTCGGGACAGCATGTTGCTGTCCCGAAGAGGGGTGGAAGTCTTCCAGCTACTTCCAAAAGCCAAAGTTGATCTTGAGACCTGTGTCAGCGTCGCCGCCAAAGTTAATGAGGAAACCATCTTCTGATCCTCCCTCAACCGAGGTCCCGGCTTGGGCATCCGCTTCTACTGCGGCTTGCGCTTCAGTTGAACCTTCGCCATGATACACATCCGTATCGGTGTTGGCCTCCGCACCAGCTTCCACACTTACAGTGGACCCAACCTGGGATGCCAGGTCACTGACCGTTTCAGCCGCGAAATCAACAGTCTGCTGGATGGTCGTCTTTGTTTCTTGCCAGGCTTCCTGAACTTCACCGCGAACATCCGGGCTCGCACCTGCGACCAGCCCCAGGCTGACCATCATTGAGAAAAACGCTTGAGCAATTATTTTAGACATCGTATACCTCCGAATTGTGGTTTGACCTCTTGCGAGGCCTTCACACTGCATAACGAAGGCAGGTGCGATCTGTTACGCTAAAATTACAAGGACAGCATTTCTGCTGTCCTTGTATAGGCTATATTCTGATGCGATCCGATCAAGGGATCGGTGGCGGGATCTGGATCGTGGGGATGATCTTCGGTATCGTAACAGGTGGTTCAGGGAGAGGGGGCAACGGGGTAACCACACCTTCAGGCTGTTGAGTGGCGGTTTCAGTAATCGCAGGAGGGAAACTGGGCTGTTCGGATGCTTCACCCGGCTCCTGTGTTATTTCAATTAACGGGAGGATGCGATTCAAAGTCTCCGTATCCAACTCGGACTCGAGCCTTTTTACCACTTCTTGATAACCTTGCAACGCCTGCGCTCTTCGGGCTGGATCATTGGAAAACATATTCATCTCGTCGATGCGGCGGTTGGCGATCGCAATGTCTGTGGCGAGTGGGTTGGGTGAGACCGCGCGCCAGGCGAGCTCACTGGCAAGTTTCCACTGATAAAAAGTATCTCCGGGGAAAGCGCTTTGTGCGTATGCCGTACCCGTTGCCAGGAGTGTCAAAGTGATAACGGCCAGACCGGCCGCGAATTTCCAGAACGTAAACGCAGCGCGATTGTTTCCGCGCGGATTCGCCTGCATGTGCAAGGTCAATTTGGCGCGAGTCCGTGCCCTGAATGCGGCAGATGGTTTCACATTCCGACCCTGTTCGAGCATGATGGCAGTCTGTAGAACAGATTCCAGACGCGCGGCATGTTCGGGATAACGAAGCAGGCACTCGTCGAGGGTGGAAGCGCCGCTCGCCAAATCATCCATGCATTTGTCTAAAATCTGATCAAATTCGTTCATATTATGTCCTTCTCTTCCATACGCAGGGAAAGAGTCTGCAGGGCGCGCATCTGTAACGCTCGGACCGCGCCCTCCTTTTTGTTCATCATCTTTGCGATGTCGACGTTCGGCAATCCGGCGATGAACTTCAAAATTAAAACCTGTTGCTGATCATCGGTCAGGGATTGAAGCGAGTCGCGCATCGCCTGTAAACTAAAGCGGACTTCGACCTCTTCAAGCGGGGTTTGATCCTCAGACGCCAGGGGAGTAATGTCATCAAGAGGCAGGGATTCTTTTTTCGTTCGGTAGTGGTCAATCACAAGGTTCCTCGCAACAGTGTATAGCCAGGCAATATAAGGTGAGCTGTCGATCTTATAACGGTCAAGGTTTTCCCAGGCTTTCAGGAATACCTGTGAGGTGAGGTCTTCCGTTAAGGCATCATCCGAAACCCGAAAATAGATATAGCGATAGACGCGTTCTAGATAGGCGTCATACAGTTGTGCAAACGCTTCGGAGTTGCCGGATTTTGCCTGTTTAATCAGGCGGGCTTCATCCGGCAAGGGCGGTTCGGAACGAGCGGTAGTGTTATATCTCACGTTCATTACTATAAACGATGTCTGTGGGTTTTTGTTACGGAATAATAAATGTTCGATTAAACCAGAACGGGGCAGTCATGAGACTGCCCCGCGGCTCTGTACGAAATTCTAGTAATCCGGGTGAGGGACAGCTTTTGATTCACATCCCCCGCCCCGCCCGCTTTCATGACCACTGCCATAATAGGCTTCCAATTGCGCTTTATAAGCCTGCTGTTCCGCAACTGTAAAGCGGTCGTGATTCAGGTTGACCATCGCGCCGCTGACGAGATGGGAACCTGACTTGCTCGCGCCGGAGCCTGCCGACGCGCCCTGCACGCTTGTATAGATCGCAAAGACAACGCCGATACTTATCAGTACGGATAGGATCGTTCGGGTGGACAGCTTGGGCATGACACTTCTCCTTGTTAATTGTTTGCGATGATGGAAATGCGATGCACGAATCGACTGACATTTATTTCCCCGCTTGAACTTGAAAGGATTATACCCAAACGCATCCGGTTTGGCAACAAATGCTTGTTTCCCCCTAATGAAAACAAAAGCAGCTTAATGTGAGCCGTTTTTGTTTAAAAACCTTCGAGTTTGCTCAAATCAGCCACGCCGTTTGAGAGGCTTGCGATCCGCTGCATCAGCCCCAGGCGATTCTCCCGCAGGTCTTTCTCCTCAGCCATAACCATGATCTTCTCAAAGAAGGATGTGATGGATGGAATAAGCGCAAGAACAACTTTGAGAAAGGCGTCCACATCACCATCGAACGATAGATCCTGGAGATTGAGCACTTCATGTAGCGTGGTTTCTTCCACTTCGCGCAGGGATTTTTCCTTGACTTTGTACGTTTTCTCTTGATCCCTTGTGATGCGGACGCATCTTGCAAAGCCATCCAAAATGGACGACCAATCTTCGCGTCTCACCCAGGCGGACAGTTGCTTCACCGCACGGACAGTTCCCGCAGGGTTGTTGGATTGCTCCGCAAGGACAGCCTCGACGACATCGTGTTTGTATCCCATATCTTTCACCACCACGGATAGACGTCCAGTGATGAAATCAAGAATCTGATTTTGCGTTTCTGGGTCTACTTTGATCGGCTGTGTCTTGGCAGATTTCTTTATCGCATCAGCCAGATCGAATTCAATTTCGTGGTCAATAAGGGGTTGCACCAAACCAATCGCGGCGCGGCGCAGACCGAAGGGATCTTTGGCGCCAGTGGGAGCGAGTCCCGCGGCGAAGAGTCCAACCAACGAGTCAAGTCTGTCAGCCAATGCAATCGCAAGTCCTGCCTTCGTCTGTGGGACGGTTTGATATTGTTCGCTGATGGCGACGGCAACATCTTTTTGTTCACCTGAACGCAGGGCATATTCACCACCGATGATGCCCTGCAAAGAAGTCATCTCGGTGACCATTTGAGTCGCGAGATCGGCTTTCATCAAATGCGCGGCGCGAGATGTAAGCGGTAATTGGTCTTTAGTGATTCCCAACGCAGGGGCGATCTCTTTAACTAATTTGCCTATGCGCTCGGTCTTATCCAGCATGGAGCCGAGTTTGGTGTGGAAGGTCAACGATGCGAGTTCGGGGCGATATTCTTCCAGCTTCCGTTTGACATCCTCGCGGACAAAGAAGTTCGCATCGGCAAAGCGCGCGCCGAGGACGTGTTCGTTCCCTTCGCGGACAGTGTCCACGCCGATGTCGTCGCCATTTCTAATTGCAACAAAGTGGGCAAGTAGTTTTCCATTTTTCTGAATCGGGAAATATCGCTGGTGCTTCTTCATCACCGAGATCAAAACATCCTGCGGTAATTCCAGAAACTCTTCGTTAAAGCCTCCCATAACTGCCGTTGGCATTTCGATGAGATTGGTTACTTCATTGAGTAGACCCTCTTCGATGATTGCTTCCCCACCGACCAAGGATGCCGCTTGGTTGACTTGTTCGATAATGGATGATCTACGTTCTTCTTTATCCAACACAATACCCGATTCACGAATCATGTCAAAGTATTTGTCAGCGGATGAGATTTTGATTTCGGGGGAATCATATGGGCGTAAGCCACGAGAGACATTACCACTCACAACACCTGCATACTCGAACGGGATGACCATGTCGCCGAGCAAGGCTACATACCAGCGAATGGGACGCGAGAAGGCTACACCTGATTCATTCCAACGCATGGACTTTTCGAACTTGATGCTCTCAACAAGTTTTGGCAGGGCATCGGCCAGGACTTCAGGAGTCGGGCGTCCTTTTTGTTTGACGACGGCAAAGACATATTTGTTGCTGCCTTCTTCGCGTACTTCCAAGGCTGATTCTTCAACGCCGTTCTTCTTTGCAAAACCCTGAGCGGCTTTGGTCGGTTTTCCATCTGCGTCAAAGGCTTTATCTGCGGGGGGACCTTTGACGAGGTCTTCGCGGTCAGGTTGATTCGGGGAGAGAGAGTCAATTGAAAGGACGAGCCGCCTCGGTGTAGAGAAGATGCGCACATCGCCGTGGTCAAGATAAAGTTCATCGAGCAGAGACTGAATCAGTTTGGTGAGTTTCTCGTGAGCGGTATCCACGTCATCCGCAGGGAGTTCTTCGACACCGATCTCCAATAGAAATACGGAAGGCTGATCGTTGAAGGCGGAAAGTGCGGGCACTTCTGCTTTCCCTATTCCGCTTTCTTTTTTCAAGAGCGGGTATTCATGTTCTTTACGCTGTTCCGCATAACTCTC
>DNDO01000179.1:8721-8872 GCA_003484265.1 Anaerolineae bacterium | reverse complement strand
TCACTTTTTGGATGGCTCCGCTTTTGACGATGACCGTTGTTGGACTTAATACATCACCCAAAAATCTGGCCGCTTTGGATTTGCGCATCTCTTCCAGGACTTCGGGTTTGCTCAGCCTTAAAATGGTTTGAGTCTCCACCCGAGCCTCTGT
>DNDO01000179.1:0-8468 GCA_003484265.1 Anaerolineae bacterium | reverse complement strand
TCCCAGCGTTTGAGCGCCTTTACCAACGCAGGCGGGACTTTATTATTTGTGTGCTTTACGAGCAATGCCAATAGATGTTCGGGCTTGAGTCCCTGCTCTTTGGCTTTGGTCAGCGAATTGGTCGTGACGTGATATTGATATGTGTCCTTTTTATCATCTTCCCATTCGCAAAATCTTGAAACTTGATAGCGTATAACGCGCGGAGCGGTTCGTTCAATGCTTATCTTTCCATTAGACGAGACGCTTATCTTTCCTTTCTCATCAGGTGATTGTTTTTCAAGGCTCGATGTGACCCTGAATGCGCTCGGTTCACTTGCTCCCTCCGCAACCGACAAATCAACCTGCCCCAGCCAACAAAGGATACTGGTAATGAAGTACCTGATAAGGGCTCCATCCACTTGGTCCCAGTAGGCAAATCCGCGCAGATACTGCCCATCGGAGATGCGTTTGATAAACCATGAGTCGTAGTCGCCAGCGGGGCGTTGAAAGTCGGCGTACTTAACTTTGATGTCACGGATAAAGGCATTAAGGCCCCACCATTTACCTTTGGGGATTTCATCAAGAAGGTTCATGAGAAATTCACGCGTCACCTGGGGCTGATTCGTCCATTCGCCTTCGCAAACAATGCCGGGCATGAGTTTGAGTTCGTTGAACGAGTCGCTTTGAGCCCAAGCGTTAGAAAGTATGGACAATGCATCCGCTCGTGACGCTTCAAGAAATTGTTTGATCGGCTCAACCTGCGGCATGCCTTTTTTGTTGATGATCTTTGCTGACTGCAGAATGGCAAGAATAACATTTTTCGGGATCGTTGTTTCTGGAGGTTCAATGCCAAGGCGTAACGCAGCAAGCAATGTTGTTGCATCGTCGAGGATGGAATCGTTGGCGGGGAGTTCCCGTCCGCGTTCGCCGGGGGTGGCGGGGCGACCAAGAGGATCGATATTTTCTGTAGCAGGGGCGGATTGCGATCCGCCCCTGCTGTTTAATATTGATAACAGGTCGTCAGGAATATAGGCGAATTCCTGTGATCCCTTTTCGGTGTCGAAGAAGGCTCTGGCTAATAAGCCGCGATAATATAGTGTTTCAGTTGCAGACGATGGGTTTTGATAAAGCTTCTCTCTGTCTCGTTTCCCTGCGCCTGCATCGCGGATTTCGCCGTGTTGGCGTGTGAATGTCACCCAGGGAAGTCGTCCGCCTGCGTTGACGAGGGCAGTGATGGCTGAGTCCGCTTCAGGGGGTAGGGAGTCAATTAATTCAGCGAGCAGGTTTGGGTCCAGAAGAGAAGCGGATAAATCCTCGCGCGCTTCCTCTACTGAGGAGGATTCCAATTCGAACCCCAATAATTCCGCGATGATGCGGAGGTGTCCGATGTCTTGCTTGAGGAGGGAGTTGTGTAAATCAGGCATATTACAAGTTACGCATTACGGATTATAGCGTAACTCGTAATATGTACTTAACCGCGTACGACCTTGAGCGCGTTGGGGAGAATTTCAAAACTGACTTTGCGAATGTCTGTGCCGGGACCTGAGAATATCTCGCCGTCGGCATGGATATAAAGCGGGCGGTCTGCGCTAAGTGTGAATTTTTTGCACCTACCCATACGGACTTGTTTAAAGCGCGGATGCGTGCCCTTCATCACCTCAGGCACGATGCGAAACATCATCAAACGGCTGACGTTGGTGATCATGGCGAAGTCAAGAATTCCGTCGTCTATTTTTGCGTCGGGCGCGATGTGGAACCCGCCGCCCTCGCGCGGACCGTTGGACAGCACGAGGTAGATAACGCTCTGCTCCCATTTCTCGCCGTCAGTTTCGATCTGCATTTGCATGGGGTTGTGGTCGATGATGATCGTTTGAATGACGGCGGCAAGATACATGAGGAAGCCGCGCAGGATGGGAAGTTTATGCGAGCGGATGGTGACCATGGCGCCGAAACCGATGCCAAGGGTGTTATCGAAATATTCCGTGCGTCCGTTCTCGTCGGTCATCAAGCCCAGGTCTACTGTGGATGCTTCGCCGTTGATGGCACGTTGAAGCGCTTCGGTTGATATTAAAGATGCGCCGATGCCGTGTGCAAAGTCATTCCCCGAACCGACAGGCACCACTCCAAGAATAGGTCGCTTGTTTTCAGGGATCTTCATCAGTCCGTTCATCACTTCATGGACAGTGCCGTCGCCGCCCATGGCAATAACCATATCGTAGCCCTCGGATGTTTTTGCAAGATCAATGGCGTGACCGGGATAAACCGTTCCGCTCCAATCGATACCTCCGTGTTGTTCAGTGATGGAACGCAGGTCGCGGGCAACGCGCCAGGCGTTCCCCATATCTGCCATGGGGTTGAGGATGATTTTGATTTTACGATGCATTGAGGCTCCTCTTAGATCTTTATGTCACCCTGAGCAACCTGCACCTGCGGTGGGGAGGATGTAGCGAAGGGTCTCGAAATTTCTTTCAGCGACTCTCACCTGCGCTTGCATGCAGGTGCAAATGTCAGGCACAAAACGCCTTCAGAGTCACATGATTTGAGTGATTATAACCCCCGTAAAACAATATTGGAGGCTATTCAACTCCGATATTGTGCGTGGAAATTGGACCGGTAACCCCCCGCGCCATTTGGAAGCTTCCGCGGTTGTGTTTCTTTGCCTGGTAAAGTGCCGTATCCGCCGCACGCAAAAGGTCTGCTCCACTGCGGGCGTGGACTGGGTATATGGCAATCCCGCCGGAAATTCCCAGATTGAGTTTCTTTTTATCGGGCAGGGTGAACTTGAGCTTATTCATGCCCTCGACGATCTTCTCGGTCACGATCTTTGCCGAGGAAATGTCCGATTGGGTTAGGATCAATGTCAATTCATCGCCGCCGTAGCGTGCCAGAAAGTCTGTGTTGCGCACGCCGCGCGCCATCTGGTTGAAGATCATTCGCAGTACCTCATCGCCTACAGTGTGACCATATGAGTCATTCACATCTTTGAATCCATCGAGGTCCATCATGACGACCGCGAAGGAATAATTGTTGCGACGTGCCGATTGGACCTCCTCCTCCAGCCTCTCATCCAGTGCGCGGCGGTTGGGAAGCCCTGTCAATGTGTCGCTGTATGCCTGTCTGCTGATCATCTGATGCAGGTTCGCGTTCGAGATGGCAACTGCCGCCTGGTCTGATAACAGGCTGAGAAGACGAAGTTCAGAATCGGAAAACCCGCCAGTATTCGAACGAGCCATATTCATCACGCCCACCACTGTATTACCCACCTTGAGCGGAATGCCTATAATGGAGCCTTTCCAATCGCTTGGCATATTCGCAAATATTGGATGGTTTTGCATATCCTCAATGATGATCGTTTCTCCCTTGCGTGCCACGGTGGCGGTAAGACCGTTGGAGCGGGGTTTAGCCCATGCAGAGTTCTTGTTCCCTTTGAAATCCAGTGCAGCGCCAAAGGAAAGTTTCCCGTCTTTATATAGGAAGATTTGTACATCGTTCGATTTTGGGATCAATTGCATCGCTTCCGATACGAGCGCATCGAAAACATCCGGAAGGTCGAGACTGGAGGTGAGATTGATGCTCAACTTCCTGAGTGCGTCGAGTTCCTCGCTCTGTTGCCTGAGCAGGGAAAGGAGTGCGCGATTATCGATCACTGAATGAGCGAGAGATTCCAGATCAGCCGTGCTGTCCTGGTTGTATCTTTCAAGCGATGTTGCGAGAATGCCGATGAGTTTAGTAAGGGTCTCCTTTTCATTTGAAGGGACCTTTAATTTGTCTAGAATTTGGCGGGCTTCCGAGAGAATTTTAAAATTTTGCTCTTTCATAAATTATTCGATCTTGCATAATCAATTGAACACAATATCTTTATTATTACATGTGGCGTATCTGCTAATCTGATTCATCTTGTTAATTATATCCATTCGACCGATATATCAGTATTGCATGCGCGTTACAGGTGCAAAGTGGATATGCTACAATGAACGCATCCCACCCATGGAGACCAACGTGTCAGACTCCCCCAAGCCTGCTTCAGCCACCCCGCTTAATCCCCGCCAACGGGCGCTTATCATCGGCGCCTCCGACGGACTCGGCGCCGCGCTTGCCCGTAAGCTTGCTCGTGATGGATATTCGCTCGCACTTCTCGCCCGCAGTGAGGAAAAGCTTAAGTCTCTTCGCAGTGAGATCTCTGCAAACGGACAAGTTGCATCAACCTATGTTCACGATATTACAGAATACAAAAAGACACCCGACCTGCTTCGTAAAATTGTCGCCGACCTTGGCGGCTTGGATGTTGTTGTTTTTGTGGCTGGTGTGAACTATCCGCCCGGCGGTATCGACAAGTACAACTTTGAAAATGACCGTAAAATGATCGAGGTCAATCTCATTGGTGCGATGGCATGGCTGACCCCGATTGCCGAAATGTTCCACGCCGCGAAGGCCGGCCAGATCGTTGGCATCGCATCCGTCGCAGGCGACCGTGGACGAGTCGGTAATCCGGGTTATAACACATCCAAAGCGGGTTTGGCAACATATCTGGAAGCATTACGGAACCGCCTGACACGGCATGGCGTGAACGTGTTGACCGTCAAACCCGGCTTCCTCAAAACGGAAATGCTCAAAGCCGCGCAGGGGGCTACTCCCTTTGCCATCGATCCCGAAAAAGCCGCGGACGATATCGTCAGTGCAATGAAGAAGCGCAAACAGGTCATTTACACTGCCTCCATCTGGCGCTGGATCATGCTGGCAATACAGCTTGTTCCCTCCGTGATCTTCAGAAGATTATCTTTCTAATGATGAGTTGCGATCCAGCTGCCGTTCCCGGCGGTCAGGACGCCGCCTCGAGTTAATGAACACTAATGTCCCTCCCATTAAATACATTCACACAACTTGAAAACTTTGGCCACTCGTTAAAGTCAACATCCTATCGGGTTCAAATCCAAAGAACAGAAGATATATATGACACTTTCCGCCTTGCAAAGAAACTCGGGCTGACGGTCACTGCTCGGGGCACGGGTATCAGTTATAACGATGTATCCCTAAACAGCGGCGGCATCGTTTTGGACATGTCTGGCATGAATCGCATTCTCGAATGGGATACAGCTTCCGGCGTAGTCAGATGCGAGGCGGGCGTCACGCTCAGGCAGTTGTGGCATCACGTCGAACCTGAAGGCTGGTGGCCTCCCGTCGTCTCAGGCACGATGAGAACCACGCTGGGCGGTTGTCTCTCTGCGAACATCCACGGTAAAAATAATTTTCAGGCGGGTCCCATCGGGGAGCATGTCGTTGAATTTACAGTGATGCTCCCCACCGGTGCATTGATCAAATGCTCGCCCAAAAAGAATGCGGATTTGTTTTATGCAATGATCGGCGGGTTTGGGATGCTGGGCGTTATTACGTCCATCAAGTTGAAGATGAAGCGCATCTATTCGGGACTGATAACTGTTGACGCGTGGCACGTGCCGAATCTCAGCCGACAATTAAGCGGACTGCTTGAACACGCGCCCGACCACGATTACATCGTAGGCTGGCTCGATACCACAGCATCGGGCAAAAGCCTCGGCCGCGGACAGCTCCACGCGGCGAATAATTTGAATGAAGGCGAAGACCCGAACGCGGGCGAAACACTGAAACTTTCGCATCAGCATCTGCCTGCGCGTTTGTTCGGTGTGATGCCGAAAAGGTTGTTGCATTATTTCATGAACCCGTTCCTGAACAATCTGGGCGTGAAGACGATCAACACTGCAAAGTATATTTCGTCATTACGTGATCATTCGTTCAGGCAGTCTCATGCGGAATATCATTTCCTTCTGGATTACGTCCCCGATTGGGAGCGTTCGTTCGGGCGCGGAGGGTTGATCCAATATCAATCGTTTTTGCCGAAAGAAACTGCCGAATCCGCTTGGCGTGAAATACTGCAACTCTCGCACAAACGCGGATTACCCTCTTATCTCGGTGTGACGAAGCGACATCGTCCGGATAAATTTCTATTGTCCCACGCAGTGGATGGCTTCTCACTGGCGATGGATTTCAAAGTGACGGACAGGAACCGGGCGAAAATGAGCGGTATGTTACAGGAGTTCGACCGTATCGTTTTGAGTGCAGGCGGACGTTTTTATTTCGCCAAGAACAGCGAGACATCTGCAGAAACGACCGAAGCCTTTCTCGGAATGGCGACCATTGCAAAGTTCAAGAAACTCAAAAAACGCTGTGACCCGAACGGTCTGTTGGAGTCAGATCTGTACCGGAGAATTTTTAAGTAGGGACGGATCGCGATCCGTCCCTACTAATCATTATGAATATTATTGTTGAAGACCTCGGTTTGATCGAATACGAATCCGCGTGGAAATTGCAAGACCGGTACGCGGCGGAGATCGCGGAGGGGAAGCGTCCAGCGACCTTGCTGTTGCTTGAACATCCTCATGTCTATACTTTTGGGCGAAGCGGCCGGCAGGATAATCTGCTTTGGAGCGAGGCTCAACTCAAGGAAAAGGACATCGCGGTTCATTGGGTGGATCGTGGCGGCGATGTGACATATCATGGACCCGGTCAATTGGTGGGATATCCGCTATTTCCATTGGGCGAGGTAAACTCCAATGACCGTATCCCACGTGCCGATTACGTAGGATATATTCGTAAGTTAGAGAAGGCCCTTATCGCATCATTGGCCAGGTTTGGACTCGTCACCGGCCAGCGCAAGGGCATGACCGGCGTCTGGATTCAGGCGAATGTTCATTCCCGTTGTCCGCGCTGTTCGCCGGAAGATCGCAAGAAACCTGCCAAGATTGCTGCAATTGGCGTCAAAGTGGACGCGCGCGGTGTCTCCCGCCACGGATTTGCGTTGAATGTGAATCCCGACATGGAATATTGGGATGGCATCGTTGCGTGCGGATTACAGGATGAGCCAATCGTATCGCTGGCGGATTTATTCCTGGAATCACCCTCGATGGAAAAGGTAAAGCATGAAGTGGCTTTGACCTTCAAGGAAATATTTGAGGATTAAAAAAACAGGCTTCGGGTCAATTCTAACTCGAAGCCTGTTTCATTTTGAACTGATTGATTTTATGCTTGCGATTCGGCTTTTGCCACTTTGGCTTTTACCGGGATCAGATTATCGCGCCGCCAGAAAATTCCGACTATGACAACAAATGCGACATAAGCGATCGTTTCGGTCAGCGATGGATTTCCATTGTATCCAAAGAGTGTCTTGAACAATTGACCTGCAATGGAGTTTTCGTCGAGAATCATGTTCACATCCCAAACATGCTCTATGACTGCTGGGATCCAGCCAACTTCATTAAACTCATGCACTCCGTGGGCAACCAGACCGGCGGCGAAAAGGATGAGCAGGATGCCGGTTACCTGGAAGAACTTGCGCAAATCAAGGCGAAGGGTGGTGGCGAAGATGGTGTATCCGAGCAATGCTGCTGTGCCGAGGCCGAGGATCGTGCCGGCCAGAGTCTGAGTCAGGTTGTTGGCAGCCTGCGACCCGTTGCCCGCAAAAAATGCAGCTGTGATGAAGATGGCGAGTTCCACACCTTCACGAACCACCGCCATGAACGCCAGCATAAAGACCGCGCGTTTGCCTGTGGAGGCAGCCGCTTTGTTCACGCCGGCTTCCAGTTCGCTTTTGAGGAAGCGGGCTTGCTTGCCCATCCAGAAGATCATCCATGTCAGGATCCCCGCGGCAATGAACATGGTAATGCCTTCAAATATCTGTTCGGCCTGCTCCTCAAGTGACATGCCAAAGTTGGTCAGGATGACTGCCGTCAAAGCGCTGACGAAGACGGCGCTGAGCGTACCCAGCCACACGGCGGGGGAGAGGTCTGTGCGGCGGATCTTATTGACGGCGCCAAGAACAATTCCGATGATAAGAGCAGCTTCGAGTCCCTCGCGCAGGGACAGTAGGTAGGTTGGCAACATTTGCTGTATTTCTCCTAAGTGTGTAATTGATTTGTACTAGGCGCGTTTATATCAAAACGCTCGGCTTGAATCTAGATGGGTAAATGTAAACAGGTATAAAGGAGTTTGAGTAAATTCTTCAACCATGTTGAAGAATTTGAGGCGTCTTGGTAGCTGTATTGTCGATTCTTTCGCTCAGTAACCGGCTTGAGAGTATTGCAGGTACTCTATTTTCTTGGCTTTCTTCCCTTGCCGCCGTGATAGCTTGGCGCAGTGACCGCGTAGATCGTGCATAACTTTCCATCCAGTAGGCGTGAGCGTATGCGGGCGTCCATTTCGTCGAGTGAATCGGAGGTGGTGATAACGGTTGGCAATTCCGCGTTGTAGCGGTAGTTGAACAACTGATACAGCTTCTCGCGCACCCACGGCGTCATGGACTGTGTACCGAGATCGTCCAGCACCAGCAGGGAGGCAGTGCGGATCTCGTCAAAGCGGCGGTCGAATGTCGTGCTGCTGTGCGGGCTGAACGTCGCACGTAAATGATCAAGCAGGTCAGGTACCATGATGAACAAGGGCGGATCTCGTCAAAGCGGCGG
>DNDO01000189.1 GCA_003484265.1 Anaerolineae bacterium | reverse complement strand
CAGGGATTTGAGATTAAACCTGTCTCCGGTCTCAAGTTTCTCCTCTTTTCTCATCACGATTTCGACTGCGAAGAATATTGCGAGAAATGCAAACATGTTGACGAACAGATCGGTCGTGAAAAAATGAGACTGTTGAATCTGCATGACGGTCAACGCAGAGAAAATCGAAGCGAGCAAACCGACCTTGCGCCCGTAGATGCGTGAGACAAGTAGATACAGGAAAAGTATCGTGAAGAGATCTGCCATCCCCGATAATTGCCGACCCAATGTTTTGACATCTGTGTCGTCCATTACGTCGGCAACGACACGCGTCAACGTCATCGGCAGATTGCCATAAACGAAAAAGGCATATCCCTGATTGTATGGGTTCAATGTGGAATTCTTGCTGTCGAAATACTCGCCGATGGTCAGCCAGCGTTTTTGTTCAGGAGGGCAGGCGTCAACGGGGAGGGTCTCGTCCACGCAGTCCTGCGCGCGCAGGCTCCCAAGCACGCCCGTCAGGAAGTTTTCATCCGGATGCTGGTGTTGTCCTTCACCCCAGTTGGCGCCAGTCAAACGCAAATAGCCTGCGAGGATGAAAATAAGCAGGAAGAGAAAGTCAAAGATCCAGAAATATTTTTCGCGATTCATATATCACTATTGATCCGCTGGTTTCGATGGAGGCTTCGCAACAAACGCTCAGCCCTGCACAACCACCGGTTTTCTATTGTTGATTTGGTACAAAAAATATCCAAAAGTCATGACCCGTCACATCCGAGTCAAACAGGCGCAGCAGTCCATTTGGGTACAACGATTTCAAAACGGCCAATGATTCTTGGTCGTTCCCGGCAGGGTCTTCCAAATTTGCGCGCACGATGAACAATTTCGGTCCCGGCAATTCTAACGTAGTAGGCAAATCGTCACGCCACATCGCCATATCGCGGTTCGGGATGCCTGCCCACACCGCTGGCAGGCGCGTGTCCACCCAGTGCGGATACGGCACGATCCAGACCGTGTCAGTCCTGCCGTAATCGCGCTCAAACTCACTGATCACGCCGCCCATGTCAGACGAGTTCCACGATCCCTGTTTGAACGAACCGGCATATTGATCGAAGACAAGGTCAAAGTTCTGGGATGCGGACACGAACAACAGGATTCCCGAAATGCCCCAGACCAGGAAGCCTCGCATCTTCCCTCCCCTCAAACTGATGAGGAGACCATCGAGCGCCAGCGCTCCGATAATAAATACCGGTATATACGCCGCTCCCGCACGGTTAAGCGCCGGGTTCTCACCCGGGAACGCCAGCGACAAAATGGACGGCATCTGCAACAACGGGATGGACACAAGCAGGAACAGATCGAGCCAGTGACGCTCCCGCGCATAACGGATCAAAACCAGGATAACACCCATCGCGAACAATGCAGCAGTAACCACATCCAATGCAGGGCGGTGCGGGACGGAATGCACCCAGATCTCGCCGTCGTCGAAGTTGAACATCTTGAGCGCGTTCCACAAATTGGAAAAGAATATTTGATACGCAGGCGCAGACAATGCCTGTTCCGTTCCGCTCAAGCGTGAAAAGGCGCGCAATCCGAACATCTGCGGATTCTCGACCCAATAGCTCAACAAGGGAATAAAGAGGACCAAAGATATAAAACCGAGCATTACCAGCCATACGCCCAAGTTCTTGCGCGCGCCTTTCGATTGCGAGTGAAGCCAATACAGAATGAACGCGGCGATGACAACGAACGGAACGATCCGCATGGGACTATACCCGTGCAAGCCAAGCCCGAGAAAAACTCCAGAGAGGATAAAATCGTTTCGGTTCCGAGTCCGCAAGCCGCGGATCAAGAAAAAGAGCGTGGGCGCGGCGAAGAGGGGATACAACGGGAAGCGCAGTCCAACGCGGCTGATGACGTTGGGCCAGTATCCGATCCCCGTCAAAATAAAGGCAAAGAGACCGACGCGTTTTCCGCCGATCTCTTTGCCTAGCAAATAGATAAAGGGAAGGGTCAAAAAGCCGAGGATGGCAGTACCTAGTTTGAGGCTGAGATACGAAAAACCCGTGCCGAATATGTTGGCAACGAGGAGCGTCCAATACATTTGAAAGGCTTCCCGCCCTGTGTTGCGCGTAAAGAAGATATGCGTTGCGCCTTGAGAGACCTCGAATACATCGAGAATTTTTTCGGCGTGATCGCTGAATGGTTCAGGCGGGACGCTGGCAGTTTGATAAAAACGAAAAAAGAAGATGAGGGCGGTTGCGGCGATAAGGAGAAGCGCCCATGCGTTGAAGCGGATCCGCATCCATCCGAAGAGAGAGTTGCTTTTGCGTTCCCATAGCGCACCTGCGATAAAAAGGATGGCAACGATCCATACCGAAAGATTTAGCGTGGTGAATAGATTGCCACGGAATAGAACGAACCCAACAAACATCAGAATAACACCGAGCATCAGAACAATGCCGCGAATGAGAACGGCAATACCGTTACCAAAAACAAGCGGGGCATTGTCACCCGACGACGGCTGATGGGAAGCGAGAGACCATTCCCCGCGATGGACCGCCCAACCCAATAAACCAAAAGCCGCGAGGAAAAGCACGATCCCTAACGGTGACGTTGTAGGAGGCGGCTCGAAGGTGCTCTGTCCGATCAATGCGAAGAGCAGCGCGAGGAGGGAGCGCCAGGGGAATTGGATTGAAGCAAGGTTGGAGACTGAAGCAATGTCGTTAGTAATTGGTAATTCTGCATCTTCAGGTTGACTGCTAACAACTGGTAGCTGCTCGCTACTTGCTGAAAGGTCATCGCTGACCGCCGGTCTTTCCCTGTTGAATCGAAACAATGACTTGAAGTAATCAAGGACGCTGGGTTCGGTTGGTTGCTCTGGCTGCTGTAATTCGTCGCTCATTTATTCACTCAACAGATTTCCGATTATTATTCACCACTTAATTTTTCTTCGCGATAACAATGATACTTTCCCCCCACGTCATGGGAAGGAATACAAAACCTGTTATGGCCTGCAATCCACCGAGCGAGCCGAAAAACAATTTCTGTATTGCGTTTGGAATAAATGGAACATACGGAACATCCCAAAAGCCATCTGCGAAAGTTCGTTTGATTGAAAAGCCTGCACTTTCCATGTAGGAAATCCATTCGGTGGGAGGTTTTAAGGCAATGTGGGTCGGGTCTTGATAGCCGATCCACTTGTCGCCTTTCCATGGCTTGAGCAGGGAGTCGAGATTCGGCGTGGCAAGGATAAGCGTGCCGCCTTTTTCGGTCACACGACCAATTTCATTAATTGCTTTCTGCGGGTCGGGTAGATGCTCCACGATGTGCTTAATGATAACGACGTTAAATGAGTCGTTCCTAAACGGGAGTTCCTGTGCACTGGCTGTTTGCAGGGACGATTTATCCACAACCGATTTGGATTGCTTCACCGCCCATGAATTAAGATCACAGCCATACGTTTCGAAAGCATCTTCGAGCTGACCTGTCAGATGACCCATACCGGACCCGACTTCCAGAAAGCGCGATCCGCGTTTGCCGTATCGGCGTGCCAGTGTGGCATAGAATCGATTCGACCACCAATACATGCTGTATTTGGCAAAGGTGATGTTTTCGTAGGTGTGGGAGGAGAAATAGTTTTCGTCGAAGGACATATGATGTAACCGTAGGGGCATGGCAAATCCTGAAAGGTTCCTGCCTTTCATTAGCCGCTGTGCCCCTACCTTTTACGGGCAATATAGAACGTAAAGGTTCCGTTCCCTATCGGTTTCGTGGAAGCGTATCGTTCCACATATTTTCTAGTGAAAAACAAATTCCATCTTGTCCGCGAAAGAATCCATTTACCTGTAAGGACACGCGCGAACACCGATGGAACGCCGAAATAATGTCCCCATTCTAACACGCGCATCGAGGCAGGCGAAAAGTAATGCCACCAGCGGACCAATTCAAAACCCGCGCTTTCCAAACGGTCTTTCCACACATCAGGTTCGTCTGCGTGTTGAACGCGAGAGATTTTTCTGAACCATTCAGTATAGCGCCTGCCCAACACACGCGAGATCGAAAGCTCGCTCAAATATCTGGTGTTCGGAACACAAAAATAGAACGGTGCATCTTTCTTCAAAACACGTGCGGTCTCTTTCAGCACATCGTCAATATGCGGGATGTGTTCGAGTACCGAGTTGCTAATTCCACTGGCGAAATAGTCCGAAGGGAACGGTGACATAGCTCCATCCGACTCGACCAGAGAATTATATGCACCGAACCTCTTGGCCTCGTGGATCGGCCCGTGCCAGGGGTCGAGTCCCACGTCTATTTTCTGATCGAATGTCAAAGAGGCGAAGTGACCGTCGCCGCACCCCACGTCATAGACGGGTGAAGGCAACGGCAAATCTTGATAATACGAACTCTCCACCGCACGCAGAAATGCGCGGAAGTAGGGCAGGTCACGCAGTTGAAGGAAGAGGAAGTCTTTGGATTGACGATTGGTCATTGCTTCCCCATGAGTCGTGCAAAGAGTTTTTCATATTGCTGAGCAATGGAATCAGGATCATAGGAGGCCTTAATGTCTTCGATATCGCCCTGGAATTTTTTCGGTTCATTCAGGACCTCGAGGATGGATTCCGCCAAACTGGCTGAATCCCCGATTTTAGCGACTCGTCCCATTCCGTGCATGGACACAGGCTGCCGCACCCCGGGCAGCGCAGACGGCACGCTCGGCACGCCGTTCA
This sequence comes from Anaerolineae bacterium, assembly GCA_003484265.1. Taxonomy (GTDB): domain Bacteria; phylum Chloroflexota; class Anaerolineae; order Anaerolineales; family Villigracilaceae; genus Defluviilinea. The sequence goes on along the minus strand of DNDO01000189.1, from coordinate 1,617 downwards.
TCATCGCTTCGATCTGCACGAGACCGAATGCCTCCGTTGAGTTAAGCGATGGGACGGTCAACACATCGAGGTTGGGATAGACCGCCGCGAGTTGGATGGGCGAGAGATTGCCGAGGAACGTCCAGTGACCGGATGCTTCGTATTCGCGAATCTTTGGATACAAACGATCAAAGTATGCCTGTTCCCCCATCACGTTTTGGTGTTGACCGGCGTATAAGACTTGCGCCTTGGGATATTTTTTTAATATGATTGGCAGGGCATCCAGCAAAACTTCCACTCCTTTTTCGGAGGCGAAGCGTGTGACCATGCCAATGACGGGTTTGCGTTCATCTGTATGATGGTCATGGGCAAAAGCGGAAACAGCCTCGGATGTGGGAATTGGCATTTCGACGGGAGGCAGGATCGGGGTCAGTTTGGAGGCGTAGCGCGAGAGGTAGGGAGAGTTGTCGGCATAGTCCTGTGTGTAGGTCACGATATGATTCGACAAGAATCCTGCGGCGTTGTTCATAAGATCTACAATGCCGTTGACGAGGCGGTTGAACAGCCCGGTGGGAAGTTGCAGGTCGCAGTGATAGGTAAGGACGGCAGGCTTGCCGAAGAGGCGTCCGCGCAGGGCGACGCCGGGCGCATCGAATTGCGGGAGGTGCATTTGAACGACATCATGCCGGGCGACAAGCTTGGTGGCTACTAAACCGAACGTGGGCGCAATGACACCCTTGCTAATGCGGAACATCACCGGCACGCGAATGACCTTGACTCCGTCCATGATCTCTTCGCGCGGAAGCGACGGGTCGTATTGCGTGGTCATCACAGTGACTTCGTGTCCGCGTTTGACGAAGGCTTTGGCGAGGCGCTCAGCATAAATGGTGAGGCCCGATGTGTGCGGACGGTAGTAGGTGAGGACGGTTAGGATTTTCATGAGCGGGGCGATTATATCCGAAGCAGGGAAATCTTTTGCCCGCGGGATGAGGATTTCCCGGTCGCTATTGCTCCTTCGGAATGACAGGCTGGGCAGTTACAGATAAAATCGGGAAACTGAGGTTAAATATGAGCAAAAAACTCTTTGAGTGGCTGATCGTAACGTTGAAAGAATCCGCGTGGGCACCGTTGGGCGTGGTTGGATTTTATGCTGTGGGACTGTGGCTTAATCTCTTCGATATGTATCCCCCGTTGGATATTCCCACACATTTCATGGGCGGGGTAGCGATCACGTATTTTTATCGTTCCGCCATTCGACACTCACAAATGATCGTTGGGGATATTCCGCTTTCGATACAGATCGTCTTCGCCTTCACCTGCACAGGGACAACGACGGTCTTCTGGGAGTTTTACGAGAACTTCATGGACAGGTTCTTCGGTTTCCACATGGTGCGCGGACTGGAAGATACGATCGTGGATTTTATTCTGGGGATTTCAGGGGCGTTGGTTTTGAGTTTGTTTTACAGGAAGAGATGAGTCGGCAGGCACGATCATGCTCCGCTCAACCTGCGTAATACTCCTTCAAAACCGTACCATCTCCTCTTTTCCCAGAAGATCAATATTCCATAAAAGACGACGATAAACAAAAGGGACAACAGGAACGCGACAGGTGTGCTCACTGCATCCGCGTAATACCAC
>DNDO01000167.1:1869-3181 GCA_003484265.1 Anaerolineae bacterium | reverse complement strand
TCGTCCGCATCACCGCGGATTGTCCTGTCATTGACCCAGAGTTAATTGATAAGGTAGTCAATACCCTCCTCGAAGACGAATACGACTTCGTCTGCAATCGCCTCCCGCCTCCCTGGAACCGCACCTACCCCATCGGCTTGGATGTGGAAGCCTGCACGTTCAAGGTCCTTGCCAAAGCATGGAAGGAAGCCAAAGAACCTCAACACCGCGAACACGCCATGCCCTACTTCTACGAAGGTGTCGAACTGACCCGTCAGAGCCGAATTCTCGAAACGGGAATCTCCCCACGCGGATATAATATCGCCCTCCTCCATCACACGTCAGACTTCGGCGACTACCGCTGGACAGTCGACACGCCCGAAGACTTGGAATTCATGCGGCAGGTCTACAGTCACTTCGATGGACGAGACGACTTTACATGGAAAGAAGTTTTAGATTTAGTTCACGACAACCCCGGATTGATGAAGATCAACTCAGGTGTGCAGCATAAAACATTGAAGGATGTTGATGACCGTGCTCTTAAATGATGTCGTTGCGAGGGCTGGTGGTTGAGTAGCGCTGAAAGCGCATATCGAAACCCAGCCCGAAGCAATCTCCTCATTATCAGGGGATTGCTTCGTCGCCGCTTTGCGGCTCTTCGCAACGATATATTTGTTATAGAAATTATGCCTTTACTCACCCTCTTCTCCGCCCCAAAATCATTCACCGACCCTCACATCGCGATGATCCAACGCAACGCGATAAGATCATGGACCCTGCTTCCCGATGTCGAGGTCATTTTGCTGGGCGAAGAGACAGGTCTTGCCGAAAACGCAAAGGAACTCGGCGTCAAGCACATCCCGAACGTAGCACGGAATGAAGCAGGCGTACCGCTGATCTCGTCCATGTTCCAGCTTGCCCGCGAAAACTCGGACAGTGATCTGCTCTGTATCGTCAACGCGGACATGATCCTCATGCCCGATTTTGTCGAAGCAGCGAAACAAGCTGTAAAACTGAAAAAGGAATTTGTGTTATTGAGTCAACGCTGGGATTATGACATCACCAAACCCATGGATTTTGCCGAAGGATGGGAGTCGAGGTTGGGAGAAAATGTCAGAAAACAGAACCAGCTTCACCGTCCAGCAGGAAGCGATTTTTTCCTTTTTCCCAAATCCTGTTATCAAGACATCCCCGACTTCACCATCGGTCGCGCAGGCTGGGACAACTGGATGATCTATAAAGCGCGTAAAGAAAATTGGGCTGTTATTGACTGTACACCATCCATCATGATCGTGCATCAGAACCATGATTACAGCCACCTACCCGATGGCAA
>DNDO01000167.1:0-1551 GCA_003484265.1 Anaerolineae bacterium | reverse complement strand
ATTCTCGATTCGACTCACCAACTTGCGGGTGGTAAACTTTCCCGCCCGAAGATGACATCATTGCGGCTTTTTCGTAAGGTGGAATTATTTCTTCGTACCGTATTCTTCTTTTTACCCGAAGACAAAATAGAGAATATTGTCAGACCAAAACGTTGGCAAAAGCGAATAAAAAGATATTTGCGTAGGTAATTAGGAAGTCGAAATGGACTCTCAAGAGATAATCAAAACATATACTAAACTTGCTATTGCTTGGGGTAACGCCCTTAATCAAGGAGATAGCAAAATTGCTAATAGACTTAATCGAAAGTTATCGAAAATTGTTCTTACTGTTGAAAAGGATAAAGATTTGAGCAAAAGTGTATTTACTCCTTTGCTAGATCACGAGGATTTGTCTGTCAGATTTTCAGCAATAGTTGAAGCTTTTCGCTGTGGAATTTCTGTTCAAAAGGCAGAACGATTACTGAAATCAATAGTGGATGATCCAGTTATTGATCCATCTGTTGGAGGAGTAAGGTCTATGGCATATATTATTCTGGTTGAATGGAAAAAAGATAAATCAGAAAGAAAAATATATTTGGGCGAAATATGAGAAAAGGTCAAAACCCCGCCAAATCAGCAAAAACCGTTGCCAAGCCCGAGCGGATCACTGCCGCACTGCTCAACTACATCCCCTTCCTGAGCGGATTCTACGCAGAGACCCTCGATGTGCTGAAGGTCTCACTTGAGTCCATGCGCAGGGATGCGGGTCTGCCGTTCGACCTGATGGTCTTCGATAACGGTTCGTGCGCCGAAGTGCGTGACTTTCTCGTGAAAGAAAAAGAAGAGGGACGAATTCAATATTTGATCCTCTCCGAGAAGAATATGGGCAAGGGCGGCGCATGGAATGTGATACTGGCAGGCGCGCCGGGAGAGATCATCGCCTACACCGATGCGGACGTTTTATTCTCCCCGAACTGGCTTTCGCGTTCTGTCGAAATTCTCGAAACCTTTCCGAATGTCGGCATGGTGACCGCGCGTCCCTTCCGCACACCGCCTGAATTCTACGAGTCGACTCTCAAGTGGGCAAAAGAAAATGCTCAACTTGAAGGTGGTCAGTTCATTCCATGGGAAACTTTCCTGGAATTCAATCTCTCGCTTGGACAAACCGAAGAAGAAAATAAAAAGGTGTATGCAGAGACAAAAGACTGGCGTATTCAGTATAAAAATGTAACGGCAATGGCGGGTGCCAGTCACTGGCAGTTCTCCGCGTATAAATCCACGCTTCAACAGTTCCTGCCCTTTGACATGGACAAGCCCATGGGACAAGTCCGCCAATTGGACAAGCGCATGAACGATGCTGGGTTGCTGCGCCTGATGGTCTCTGACCCGCTGGCGATGAATATGTCCAATACGCTGGGGTATCTGCGTGGGGAGTTGAAGGGTGGCGAAAAGACATCGTCCCCTCAGGGGAAAAAGCGGGCTTCATTTGGTAAGCGGGTGTTGGAACTGGCGCCGATCAAAAAAATCCTGCTTGCTATATATAATAGAATCTTCACCTGGTACAACTCTTAG
>DNDO01000015.1 GCA_003484265.1 Anaerolineae bacterium | reverse complement strand
CGTTCCGAAATTTACGAAGACTCGTTCAATCAATACTATTTACCCGAAGCGATATTGAAATTCCGCCAGGGATTTGGCCGCCTCATCCGCACCGCATCGGACAGAGGCGTGGTCGGGATTCTCGATAAGCGGGTGTTGACCAAGCAATATGGACGATTGTTTTTGGAATCGCTTCCGCCTTGCACTGCCCGTCAAGGACCCGCGGCGAATCTCGCGCGCGAAGCTGGGAAGTGGCTGGGGATGTAATTAGTTAGAAGGAGGAAATTTTGATTACTAAACCAACGGTGTTTGGTCCCGACGCAGGGGTTAGTATGCCTTATGGTTTTCCATCAGGCAGTTTGCTTATAAAACAGATATGTGCTGCAACTGCTGGTATTGAATAACAAATGCAAAAGTCGTCTCAAAGAGAAAGTAATCAAACTCATGGAAGAGAATACCAAACATATCATCTTAATCTGTGACCACGGAGCGGCGAGAAGCATCGTCGCCTTTTCTTAAGCACTAATACAAAATGCCAAACACCTACTTCATCCTCTTCGAGCTCATCATCTATATTCAATTCACGCTGTGCCTCATCCACGCACGGAAGCACGGCGCGGGAAACTTGCTCCGTTTGCTGGCTGGCATCTTCTTCGGCGTTTTGCTCGAACTCGCCACCATTCGTCAACTCAACGCCTATGAATACGGGCGATTTGTCATCATGGTGCTCGATGTTCCATTGTGCATCGGGGTCGCATGGGGATGCATCCTTTACAGCGTAATGGAATTCTCCGATGGGAGCAGTCTCCCTTATTTTGCAAGACCTGTTCTCGATGGACTGCTCGCCCTGAACATCGACCTTGCGCTTGATGCAGTCGCGATCCGTTTTGGGTTTTGGGATTGGGGCAACGGGCTGGAGTTTCAATATTTCGGTGTGCCATACGCAAATTTCTGGGCATGGTTCTGGGTGATCTTTTTCTTTTCGCTCGGATATCGCTTCCTTGCACGGCGAACGGATTGGGTCAGCTCATGGGTTTCACCCATCATCGCATTGGTGATCGGTCTTGCAGGCGTGCTCGCCACAAACGCATTGATTACATTTGTAATCCCATGGACGTATACGATGTTGACCGTTACCACGGTATTGATCGTTGCGCTCGTTTTTGTGATCGCTTATAAACCGAAGTTTTATCTCAAACCCGTCCCATCATTGGTCTTTTGGGTTCCATTTCTTACACACGCGTACATCCTGATTGCGGGTTTAATTTCAGGCATCATTCTCGATCCGCCGTTTTTATTGACATTCGGTCTTATAATGTTTGCAACCTCCATTTTCCTGCATCATCCAACCATAAAGGAATTATTCTCATGAAAAACATCCTCTTCGTCTGTGAACATGGCGCGGCAAAAAGCATCGTCGCATCTGCCTGGTTCAACAAACTCGCTTCCCAAAACGGACTGAGCATCCGCTCAATCGCACGCGGCACACATCCCGATGCTGAGTTAGGTCCAAAAGCAGTCGAAGGTTTGCGCGAAGACGGATTGACACCTCTCGAATCTGTTCCCCAAAAAATATTACTGGCTGATGTTGAGTCCGCGATACACATCGTCTCCTTTTGCGAGATTCCTGAAGAATTCAAAAACAAAGTTACGACCGAATCATGGGCTGACGTTCCAGCCGTCAGCGACGGATATGAAGCGGCGCGCGATGCAATCGTCAAGCACATCAACCACCTGGTCTCAAGTCTCTAGATTCTGGAATTCAATGAACTCCACCTCCGACATCACCATCCCCCATCAATCCCTCCTCGGCCTCTTCCTGCGATTTCTACGCTTCGGCTTCCTCGCCTGGGGCGGACCCTTCGCGCAGATCGCCATGATCCGCCAGGAACTCGTCGAAGAGGAAAAGTGGATCACGCCCGCACGCTTCAACCGCGTCCTTGCCGTGTATCAAGCCCTCCCGGGTCCCGAAGCGCACGAGCTCTGTGTCTACTTCGGCATGATCGCGCGCGGACGCATAGGTGCATTCCTCGGCGGTCTCGGTTTCATGCTGCCCGGTTTTACGCTCATGTTCGGGCTCTCATGGTTCTACGTATCCTACGGCATCAGCTCGCCCCTCTTCCAATCCATCTTCATCGGCATGCAGCCCGCCGTCGCCGCGCTCATCGTCCGCGCGGTGCATCGCATTGGCGGCCACGCGCTCCTCGATAACCGCTGGCTTTGGACGATCGCCATCATTGCGGGTATCGCTCAGCTGCTCGACGTCAACTTTCTGATCACTCTCGTCGTCTCAGGTCTAGTCTTCGCATTCGCAAACAAAAAAAATATTGCAATCACCCTCATAATTATCTTTTTGGGATATCTCGCCTTTGTCGGATTCAACACCACCCAGACAGTTGACGGCTCAACGATCATTGACTCTGCATCGAATAGCGAGGTTTCTTCCATAACCTTATTCTGGTCTGCCCTCCGCAGCGGACTCCTCACCTTTGGCGGCGCCTACACCGTCATCCCTTTTCTGCAACACGACGCTGTCGAAGTCGGCGGCTGGATGACCAATGCGCAGTTCCTCGATGGGCTTGCACTATCGGGACTATTACCCGCCCCTCTCGTTATCTTCTCAACTTTTGTCGGCTACGTTGGAGGCGGTCCATTGGGAGCAGTAATCATGACCATCGGCATCTTCGCCCCTGCCTTTTCCTTCACCATGTTCGGTCATGACATGCTCGAAAAACTGGTAGACAACAAGTCCGCGCACGCCTTTCTCGATGGTGTAACGGCGGGCGTTGTCGGTCTCATCTCCGCTGCCGCGCTTGACATCCTCAGCGCCACGATAATTGGACTCCACGCCTGGATCATTTTCAGCGTTGGTTTACTCATCCTCTTCCGCTCCAACACCAAATGGACAGTCGCCGTCGTCGTCCTTGCGGCTGGGTTGTATGGGTTGTTGTTTTTGTAGTTGCAATCCCCGGTAATGTCAATCCATCCAATACTCTAACAAAATGTGCTCCGTCAGGCTTCGCCTTCCTCGCATCGGCGAATGACTACAATGGACATCCACCTCCTCTTTACCACCCGCATCGTCCGCCTTTTCTGCTACGGATTCCTTTCCGTCATATTGGCGTTATACCTCGTCGAAACAGGACTCACTGAGTCACAGATCGGCTTGCTGTTCACATTCACGCTTATTGGTGACGCAGGTATTTCGTTGTTGCTGACCACGTCCGCAGACAGGGTCGGGAGGAAAAAAGTTTTAATCGTTGGCGCTATCTTAATGGCAGCGGCAGGCTTGGGCTTCGTCCTGACGCGGAACTATATCCTGTTGATCGTTTTCGCAACGCTCGGTGTCATCAGTCCAGCGGATAAGGATATCGGTCCATTCCTTTCGGTTGAGCAATCAAGTCTGTCACAACTAGTGCCTGATGGGATGAGAACAAATTATTTTGCATGGTACAACCTTGCGGGCTCGTTTGCATCAGCAGTCGGCGCATTGGCAGGAGGCTGGCTGGCGCAATGGCTACTGAACATCGGGCGACACCCCTTCGAAGCTTATCGGACGGTGTTGATCGGGTATGCCGTTGGCGGGTTAGTTCTGCTGGTATTGTTTCTCAACCTATCGAAATCGATCGAAGTATCAAACAATCATGACACAGGAAAACGCGTGCTTGGTTTGCACCGCTCGCGCAATGTGGTCTTCAAACTCAGTTCGCTGTTCGCACTAGACGCATTCGCGGGCGGCTTGATCGTGCAAAGCATGTTCGCCTATTGGTTCCACGCCCGCTTCGGTGTTGATGCGGGCACGCTCGGCAGTATCTTTTTCGGCGCCAATATTCTGGCAGGCGTTTCTGCATTGCTTGCCGTTCGCATCGCAAAAAAAATTGGGCTGATCAATACAATGGTCTTTACGCATATTCCATCGAATTTCCTACTGATCGTCCTGCCTTTCATGCCGACATTACCTTTGGCAATCGGATTGCTGATGATTCGATTCAGCATCTCCCAGATGGACGTGCCCACGCGTCAATCGTACACGATGGCAGTCGTAGACCCTGACGAACGTTCCGCCGCTGCCGGCGTGACTGCTATCGCCCGTTCCGTCGGGGCGGCTGTTTCACCATCGTTGACTGGGCTATTCTTTAGTATCCCCGCATTATTAAGCGCGCCTTTCATCTTGAGCGGCGGCTTGAAGATTATCTACGATCTGCTATTGTTTCGTGAGTTCCGCGCCGTTAAGCCCCCGGAAGAAAATGATCTGTAGGGGTGTACGCTACGACTTCGCTATCACTCCATTCAGCGCGGAAAACTAAACTGACAAATCCTCCATCGCCAAAAATGCATCCACGACTTTCGGATCAAAATGCCTGCCCGAATCCGCTTTGATGCGTTCGCGCACTTCGTCAGGCGGCAACCCTTTTCGATAAGGGCGGTTCGAGGTCAACGCATCCCAGACATCGATTACGGGAAATATCCGCGCCGCAAATGGAATATCTTCGCCTTTCAAACCGGATGGATAGCCCGTCCCATCCCATTTTTCGTGATGATAATGGGGGATGTCTATTGCGGGGCGTAAAAATTCGATGGGACTTAACATTTCATACGCATAAACGGGATGTTTCATAATTAACTCACGTTCCTCGTCTGTCAAGCCGCCAGGCTTGAGCAAAATAGAATCAGGGATCGCCATTTTTCCAATATCATGGAGCAATGCCCCGCGGGTGATATGAAGCAGGTCGTCGCCGATAACACCCATCATACGAGCGAGGCGTTCAGTCAAAACAGTGACCCGTTGGGTATGCCCCTCCGTTTCTTTATCGCGCATATCCAGAGCTCGCACCCATCCCTTCAGGGTGGCTTCGTACGCGATTTTTAATTCGATATTGGCGGCTTCCAATTTAATATTGGTATCTTCAAGATTAAGATTGGCGGCTTTTAGATCCTCGAACAATCTCGCATTATCAATTGCCACCGCCGCTTGATCTGAGAAGGCTGTGATCAATCCAAGGTCACCTTCCTGAAATATTCCGGCATGCGCGCGGTTATCCACATAGATCACACCGATCAAATCGTTCTTGATCTTCAATGGGGCGCACAGGATCGAACGTAATTGATATGCGGCGACACTCATTTGGTTTTCGAAACGCGGGTCTTCCTGCGCGTTCGTCGTCAATATCGCTTCGCCGGTCGCAGCCACTTTATCCACGATTGTGCGGCTGACTTTAAATGCCTCTTTGTCGAGATCTGAATGATCAATTCCCCTGGCTATTCGTCCCTTCAATTCACCATCGGCTTCGCGCAACATCAGGAAACCCCGCTCGGCACGCATCAATTCGATCAACGAATCCATCACTTCTTCTAGAACCTGCTTCAATCCGAGAGATGAATTGATCGCCCGCCCAACCCCCATCAATGCTCCAAGTTGGCTTTCCCCACTCTGTACCTGTCTCATAACCGACTGCTCAAGGTCAATCAGCGAATGCATCGCCTTGCTCACATCCCGGATGATGTTCCCGCTTTCAGCGCCTCCTATATCGGCTATTGTGGTGGTCACGCCCACCATCAGCGCTCTTACTTCCTGAAATTGTCTTTGCAGCCCCTGAAGATCGACAGATTGATTCATTTGGCAACTCCTACTAGATAAACCGTCCCAAATATTTTACACCCTGCTTCAGACAACACTTCGTATTAAAACACAAACAGAAAAGGGGAATATAATTTACACTGCTCGAACAATCCAGTTTAAGGAGACATCATGTCCGTAGAAAATTATCTCGCAGAAGCGGGAGCGCTGGCAACCCTGGCAGGATTGCTGGCAGGGTTTGGACTGACCGCAGTCATTCAATTCATTTCCACCGAAAATAAGAACCGCCTCGTAACCGCATCGATTATCGTCTTTTCGGCTTCGACAGTGATGTTCACTTATTCCCTGATCGTATCGATCTTGATGTTTGCAGCTACCGCAGAATTGGACAGGATACCCGAAGAACTGGATGGTCTTAGCATCTGGGCTTTCCTGGTATTAATTGGAGCAATCTTCGTATTCCTGGGAGGAATCGGTCTGGCAGGATGGATA
>DNDO01000047.1:8070-20803 GCA_003484265.1 Anaerolineae bacterium | reverse complement strand
GCGGAGGCACAGGATGGGGGGAACCTCGAAGCAGGCACCCGCCAGCTCCAGGCTCTCGCGGCGAACTTGATGACACAGGGCGAACGAAGTCTGGCACGGACGATCTCGTTTGAAGTGGACCGCATACAGCAGGAGAAGGGTATTTCAGAAGAAGGTAGAAAGAAGATCAAATATGGCACACGCGCCTTATTCCTTGCGCCGCCAAAGAAGGAGTTTGTATCATGATTATTTGCTCGAATTGTCAGCATGAAAATGTTTCTGGCACATTATTCTGTGCTGAATGCGGGACACAGCTGGAAGGGAGCGAGGGACTTACCACGCAGTCCATTGACCAGGACCAGATCGCGGATGATCTCAGAAAAAGACCCGCGAATATTGAGCCTCCGTCATCGCCCACCAATAGTTGGCTGTCACTGCATTTGATGGATAGCGGCAAGATACTCCCGCTTGCTTCGAGAAACGAATTTACCATGGGGCGTCTAAGTGAAGGACAACCCATCATGCCGGATATAGACCTGACCCCCTACCAGGCATATGCTTCAGGCGTTTCCCGGCTCCACGCAGTGGTAAAGCGCGATGCCGATCACACGGTTGTCATGGACCTGGGGTCTTCCAATGGCACCTATCTTAATGGACGACGCCTCAACCCGCATACGGAAGAGGAACTCAAACACGGCGATGTCGTTGCATTGGGCAAACTGAAGATACAGGTATTACTGCGCAGCGGCTAGGAGTTTGAGAGGTTTATTATGGCATTTACGATCATCCTTCATCTTCCGGGTGAACCCTCCATTGTGGGTGAAATAGATGAATATCCCAAGAACGACGATACGATCCTTACGATCAACAATCCCCGCCTGCGGGATGGCAAGGATATTCATTATCTTGAAGCCAATGTCACGAAAGTGATCTGGCCCCTTACCAGGGTGGCGTTTATAGAGATACTCGAAAATGCAGATGAGGAAGCCCTGATCGGCTTTGTCAGGGAGTAGATTATGCCTGAGGAATTTGACCGCCGCCGTATTCTTATCGTGGATGACGAGGAGCGAATGGTGCGCTTCATCCGCATGAACCTGGAGCATGATGGTTTTCAGGTTTCCGAGGCGTTCAACGGCAAACAGGCGATCCAGAAACTGCGCGACGTGAACCCCGACCTGATATTACTCGACGTTATGATGCCGGACATGGATGGCTTCGACGTACTGGAAACCATACGCGAAGGCGGCAATGTACCTGTCATTATGCTGACTGCCAAAGGCGAGGAAGATGACCGCGTGCGCGGCCTCGAACTCGGCGCGGACGATTACATTACAAAGCCATTCAGCCCGCGCGAGATGGTCGGCCGTGTAAAAGCGGTCATCCGCCGGACGGAAGGGGCGGGCGGTTCCATGCACGAGATCATCGAAGTGGATGAACGCCTGAAGATCGACTTCGACCGCCGGGAAGTCTGGCTCGAAGGCAAACTCATAAAATTGCGTCCCACAGAATACCGCCTGCTTTATCACCTGGTCCAGAATGCTGGCTGGGTGTTGACTCACGACCAGATACTCATCAAGGTCTGGGGTTATGAATACCGCGATGAACCGCATTATGTACGCCTCTACATAAATTACCTGCGCCAGAAACTTGAGATGGACCCCGCCAACCCCGTTTACATTCTTACCGAACGCGGTGTCGGCTATCGGTTTGTAGATTACAAGCGCCAAAAAGAATAAAATTGGAATCAGCCAGCTAAGTGCCCCGAAGGGGTATGCTGAAAAGCGCATGGAGCAAGCTACAGGATTCCAAAAATCTCATATAGATTTTTTATACACGGCTTGCGTTTTTCTAACGCAGGCTTTTTATATTAAGGGCATAAATCTTAAGACCAAAAGGAGGTCGCTATGTCAAACATAATTCGTTGGGAGCCCGCTCGTGAGATGATGTCCCTGCGCGACGCAATGGACCGTCTTTTTGATGACGCGTTCACGCGCCCGCTCTCCCACAGGGACGGCTGGTCTGTGCCTGCGATAGACATGTTCCAGACCGACGACGAGATCGTGGTAAAAGCCGCCCTGCCGGGCATCAAGGCCGATGAAGTCCAGATCAACGTCACCGGTGAAGTGCTGACCCTCAAAGGCGAGGTGAAGCACGAGGAAGAGAAAACGGAAAAAGCCTGGCACATCCGTGAACAGCGTTTCGGTTCATTCGAGCGTTCTGTGGCATTGCCCACAGATGTGGTCGCGGACAAGGCAAAAGCCGATTTCGAGAACGGCATCCTGACCATCACCCTGCCGAAAGCGGACGAGGTCAAACCAAAGACCATAACCGTCAAGGCGAAATAATGACAGATTGGACGGGATACAAAAGCGTATCCCGTCCTAAAGTTTTAGCAGGGAAAGAATGCGGGGAGATAAAGCTGTGTCTGAGGATTCATTTTTCGGTCGGAGGGAAGCGGAGCGTGTAATACTGGGGTAAAATCCTGTCATGCCAAAACAACATCCAAGACAACGTATACTTCTAGTGGACGACCATGAGGTCGTTCGGTTGGGGTTGAAGTCGCTCCTTGAGCGTCATTCGCACTTTGACGTGGTCGGTGAGGCTGCCTCCTCGCGTGAAGCCGTCGAAAAAACGGGGACGCTCAAACCCGATGTAGTGGTGATGGACATCCGCTTACCCGGCGTCTCGGGCATCGAGGCGTGCGAGCAGATCGTGGAAAAATACCCGAATGTCAAGATAATCATGCTCACATCGTATGCCGAGGATGAGATGTTGTTCTCTGCCATCCGCGCGGGCGCGTCGGGTTACGTTCTCAAGCAGATCGGCAGCGACGACCTGGTGAAAGCGTTGGAAGCGGTGGCGCGCGGCGAGGCCCTGCTCGACCCGGCAGTGACACAGCGTGTGTTCCAGCAGGTGCGCCGCGCGGTAAAGGATGAGGAGGCTTCTGCATTCCAGCATTTGAGCCAGCAGGAGAAGCACGTCCTGCAACTGGTTTCGGAGGGCAGGACGAATCGCGAAATCGCCAAGCACTTGTATCTGGGCGAAGGTACGGTGCGTAACTATGTATCGAGCATCCTCTCGAAACTGAATGTGAGCAATCGCGCTGAAGCCGCGGCGTACGCGGTGGAGCATAACCTGCGCGAATACATAACGCCCTAGATTTGAAAATATATATTCACGGAGTCACGGAAAAGTGACTCCGTTTTTGTTTACGGAGATCACATGGACCTTTCGACCGAACTCACAGACGACGTTATCGTCCTGCGCCCTTTCAGGATGGACGATTCAAAAAAATTGTATGGCGCAATCTTCGAGTCCCTTGCGGAGCTTAAGCCATGGATGAGTTGGGCGCACGATGGGTATACCCAAAACGAGTCGGATGGCTTCATCCGTATCACGCGCGCCCGCTGGGAGGAAAAAACACTTTTCGCGTTTGCGATCATCGACGCAGGGAACGGCGACCTGCTCGGCGGCTGCGGTTTGAGTTATAAGCATCCCGTATATCATTTTTGCAACCTGGGGTATTGGGTGCGGACAACAAAACAGGGCAACGGGTTCGCGGGTCGCGCCGCGAAACTCGCAGCGCGTTTTGGGTTTGAAAAGACGGGTTTGATCCGCGCCGAGATCGTGATGGCGGTTGGGAACGAAAAGAGCCGGCGGGTGGCGGAGAAGATCGGCGCACACTACGAAGGGATTTTGCGTAATCGGATGGTGGTGGGGAAAGCAATTTACGACGCGCACATGTACTCGCTTCTCCCCTCAGACTTTGGGCTGGTCGCTGAACTATGAACATGATCCACAGGGACGGGTTGACCCGGCAACTCCTCGATCTTGGCGTGGAGACGGGCGGAGTCCTTCTTGTCCATACGTCGTTCTCAAAAGTAAAACCTGTGGAGGGCGGACCGGTTGGCTTGATCTCGGCATTACATTCCGCGCTAGGTACAGATGGGACACTTGTGATGCCGAGCATGAGTTACGATGACGATCATCCGTTTGATAAGGCAAAACATCATTGTGCTGGGATGGGAGTCGTGGCAGATACTTTCTGGAGATTGCCGGGCGTTTTGCGGAGTGATAACAATCATGCCTTCGCGGCGGTCGGTCCGCTGGCTGAAAAGATCACAGCGCCGCATCCCATTGACATCCCGCACGGACTCGATGGTCCGGTGGGAAGAGTCTTTCAATTGGATGGGCAGGTGCTGTTGTTGGGAGTCGGTCAGGATTCAAACACGACAATACACCTTGGGGAGAATCAAGCCGGAGTGCGGTATAGACGCGATAAACACGTCACGATTTTGAAAGAGGGGAAGCCGGTTCGATTTGAATATCGCGAGATCGATCATTGCTGCCAGAACTTTTCTTTTGTAGATGACTGGCTCGATGAAAGGGAATTACAAAAACGCGGTAAGGTGGGGCACGCGGATGCATGCCTGATCCGTTCACGCGATCTTGTGTCCATGGTTACCGAACATCTAAAAGAAAACGAAACGACGTTCCTGCATCCAAAAGGCGTTGATGATGAATGTGATGATGCCTGGGCAAGCCTGGGGCAGTAAGGCTATGGGTTTGCCTGTTTGTAAATCCGTTCTTATGGGAATCTAATGCAAATTTATTGACAGGGCGTATTCGAGTATGTTAATATCCTGCTCACTCAAGTAGGGAGTAGCCATGGCGCGCGGCGCCATCGGTCAGTCGTCAATACGGAGCAAATGTTCCCGGCTGATCGTACGTGTCACCCACAACTGGCGAGACTACCACGATATGGTCGTGGTGTCTCGTTTTTTTATTTCCCCGACCAAAATACAATATAAGGAGTAAGTAATATGTTCGAGGGACAAATTTGGCTGTGGATTGTTTTCAACCTGTTCGTATTGGTAATGCTCGCATTGGATCTGGGGGTATTTCATCGCAAGTCTCATGCAGTTTCGACAAAAGAAGCGCTAACCTGGAGCGTGGTATGGATCTCGCTTTCGCTGATCTTTAATGCCGTGATCTATTTTTATTGGGATAGGATGATGCCGAACAGCTTGTATACGAACAGCGAAGCTGGGCTGGCTTTTCTTACAGGATATCTGATCGAAAAAGCGCTCAGTGTGGATAATATATTTGTTTTTATATTGATCTTCACCTTCTTTTCAGTGCCTGCGGCGTACCAGCACCGCGTGCTTTTCTGGGGAATTCTTGGCGCGTTGGTCATGCGCGGCGCGATGATATTCATGGGTGCGGCGTTGCTCAAGGAATTCCATTGGGTAATATATATCTTCGGCGGCTTCCTGATCTTTACAGGAATTCGCATGGCGCTCCACAGGGACGAAGAAATACATCCCGATCAAAACCCGGTGGTAAGGTTCTTCCGAAAGTTGATGCCCGTCACGGAGGACTTTGAAGGGGATAAATTCTTTATCCGCCGCGCCGGGACGCTTATGGCAACGCCTCTCTTCCTGGTATTGCTGATCGTCGAAAGCACGGATCTCGTCTTCGCTGTTGATTCTATCCCCGCCATATTCGCGGTCACGCAGGATCCCTTTATTGTGTATACGTCGAATATATTCGCGATCCTGGGTTTGCGCGCGCTCTACTTCCTGCTGGCGAACGTCATGGACAAGTTCCAGTACCTGAAGCTTGGACTGTCCGCTGTGTTGACCTTCGTCGGTATCAAAATGGTTATTGTGGATCTTTACAAGATCCCAGTGGGAGTCTCGCTTGGAGTTATTGCCGGAATTCTCACGATCTCGATCGCTGCTTCTCTTTGGAAGGCGAAAAATTCATCCGCAATCGAACTGAATGCGGCAGACTAATAGTTACTGATTAAACAAAAAGCGCAGACTCGACGTCTGCGCTTTTTGTTTAGGGAGCGGATGTTTCTGTCCCAGTTGCCGTAGCTGTGCTTGTCGGCGTGGATGTCTTGGTGGGTGTCGCGGTCGGTGTATTCGTTGCTGTAGGTGATGGGGTTATGGTCGGTGTGGATGATGGCGTTGGCGAGGGTGTGATGGTCGGTGTGGATGTAGGCGTCGGGGTTGGGGTCAATGTGACGACGGGTAATTCTACGGGACCCGTCTGCCCGAGACCGAGCAGATCGCGGCGAATCCAGCCTCCGTCATATTGTTGATGCGAGAGATTGCTTTGGATGGGGGCTATTAATAACCATGTCTCATCTGCATTGAGGGCGCGGAAATTGAGGCACGAGTCCACATCCAGCGGCTCACCGAGCACGGCATAGGTCGTGCCTGGGCCCGAACGCACGTTGACGTTGTTCACGTCGAGTAGAACGTTGATGCAGAATCTCAACATGGGGAAGGTTTGTTTGGTCAGTGATGCGGTGGCTGTGGGTTTGGTCGGCGGGACGGTTATCGTGGGTGAAATGGTTGGCGAAAACGTGACAGTCGCAGTTTCAACCGTTGATATTGCCGTTGAAGAAGCATCGCCCGTGGGCGTGGATGTTTTCACAGCGGGCGGCGGGGCGGAGAACGATCTCCATGCGAACGCCACTAGAAGAAGGATGCCGATGACGATATACACCGCATACCTGCGAAGCGCGGACGCAAGCATCGCCGTTGTCCGATTGAACGGTGTGACCTCGGGAGCCTTGCCGGTGAATCCCAGCGGCGACAAAAGGGATTTGAATTTCTCCTCATATTCCCCAGCGGAGAAATTAACGAAGTTGATCGTGTTCAGTGCGAAAGGCACGCTGCACGGGACGAACATGATCGGGATGATCTTTTTGCGGAGATTCAACGCCTGTGTGTATTCCTTGCGCACCCACTCGGACTCGATGGAATTGGGCGAGAGGACGACGATCATATATTTGCTGGCGGCGATCGCGGCGGGGATGGTACGCACCCAGTCGTCGCCGCCGCGCAGATCGGTGATATCCCACCACACGTCGTAGCTGGCTTTTTCGAGATCGCCGGCAAGTTTGCGGGCGAATTCTATATCTTTGCGCGAATAACTGATGAAGACCTTTTCCATGATATCCCAACATTCTTTATCTCAATAGTTTCCGGTCGAGATGAAGAGACAAATTGATCTGAATGAGGCTAACATAATACCATCCCTCATCAAAAATAGGGGACATGCATACGCATCCGCTTCAAGTCACGGATAGGTCGGTCCTGTATTTTAAATTTCTAACAATCCTCCTACATCCTTCCTCTTGACGGATTATTAACTCACATTTATGGTTAAGTATACTTAACTAAAAAGAAGGCTTAACTATGACGAAATCCAGTTTTACCCAGGCCATCCGCTCGTGGATGGACGTTTTTATGCACCGCTCCATGCGCGGATGGGGACTCTTTGCCAAATCAACGGGACTCTCCATGCCGCAGTTCAGTATTCTTATGCAGCTGCACCATAAAGGCTCGTGCGGAGTTTCGGACATAAGCGAACGGTTCGATATCAGCAATGCGGCGGCAAGCCAGCTTGTAGATAAGCTTGTGCAAAACAGGTTTATCAAACGCGAGGAAGATCCTCATGACCGCCGTGCAAAACTGTTGAACCTGACAGACAAAGGCAGAACCCTGATCCAGCAGGGCATCGAGGATCGCTATCGCTGGATGGATGAATTAGCGGGCAGGTTAACCTCCGAGGAACGGGCACAGGTCAGTGAAGCGCTTAATCTCATGACCCGCGCCGCAAAGGAATTGGAAGCGGAACCTGAACAACAATTAAATAAAGTACTGCAAGGATCCACACTCAATTCATAACTGGACATTACACTTGCTTTATCGACTTGTTATTTTGAAAGGAATTTTATGCAAGCAACCATGACACGACCTCAAACCCGCGGACGTCAACGCGGTCAAAGACCCTCCTTTAGAGGCATCGGACGCGCAGTCCGCTACCTGACGCGCTACGGGTGGCAGGCTGCATTGCCTTATATCTTTCTGGCTATCGCAACGCTCGCGCAGCTTGCCGTGCCGCGGATGATCCGAAATGTGATCGACGCAGTCACCAGTGGATTCGTAGCAAGCCAAACCCTGGATGCGTTAACGCAGATACCGGAAAACTTTATCGGCGCGGCGTTGCCGCAGATACTGGAAGCCACAGGCAGGAATACGTCCTTGACGCTGGACCAACTAAAAGTCCAGTTGGAGGCGGATGTAACGAACGCGCCGCAGGCTCTTGTCTACGCTTTGGTCGCCATTGTCGTATTCGCCGCATTGCGCGGCATCTTCGCATTTTTGCAGGCGTTCTGGGCTGAGAAGAATTCGCAGGCGGTTGCGTATGACCTGCGCAACGACCTGTATGCGAAGATACAGAATCTATCTTTCTCGTATCACGACAGGAACCAGACCGGGCAGTTGATGATCCGCGCGACGGACGATGTGGAGAAGGTGCGTTTATTCATCGGGCAGGGATTGCTGCAGTTGGTGGGCGCGGTGATCCTGTTGGGAGGCACGGTCATAATATTGTTCACGTCGAATGCCACGCTGGCATGGACAGCGATGCCGATCCTGCCGATCGCCATTGTGACGTTCATCATCTTTGCCAGTCTTGCCCAGCCGATGTTCGTAAAGGTCCAGCAGAAATTATCACACCTGAACACGGTCTTGCAGGAAAACCTGGCGGGTATCAAGGTCATCAAGGCTTTCACGCGCGAGAAGGAAGAGCAGGTTAAGTTCCGCAGCGCCGCAGACGATACGATGAACCAGCAGATCGCGGTCTCGCGATTGTTCACGTTCATGTTCCCGTTCATATTTCTGATCGCCAACCTTGGGCAAGCCGCCATCCTTTATGTGGGCGGGCAACAGATCGTTGCGGGCGCGCTCAGCATCGGTGCATGGCAGGAGTTCTCGCTGTACCTGGTCTATCTTTTCTTCCCCATTATGATGTTCGGTATGATCATCACGCAAATGGGACAGGCTGGCGCGTCCGCCGAACGCATCTTCGAGATACTCGATGCCAGGTCAGATATTGTGGATAAGGAAGACGCCGGCACACTTCCAGCCGTGCAGGGGCTTGTGAAATTCGAGGATGTCACCTTCCGATACTTCGGAGGCGGTGAGCCTGTGTTGAGCAACGTAACGTTTGAAGCCCAGCCGGGTGAAACTGTTGCCCTGCTCGGCGCGACAGGTTCCGGCAAGACGACCATCATCAATCTGTTGCCGCGCTTCTATGATCCAAGCGAAGGCAGGATCACCATCGACGGGCATGACCTGCGCGACGTGACACTTGATTCGCTCCGTTCCCAGACCGGCATCGTGCTACAGGAAACAACATTATTCAGCGGAACGATCCGCGAGAACATAGCATTTGGGAAACCGGATGCAACGCTGGCGGAGATCGAATCCGCAGCGAAAGCCTCAGCTGCGCATGAATTCATCATGTCGTTCCCCGAAGGCTATAACACGCACGTCGGTGAACGCGGCGCCACACTCTCCGGCGGGCAAAAACAGCGCGTTGCCATTGCGCGCGCATTGCTGCTCGACCCGCGCATCTTGATCCTCGACGATTCAACCTCCAGCGTTGACCTCAATACCGAAGCCGAGATCCAGAAAGCACTCGATATCCTCATGGAAGGCCGCACGTCCTTTGTCATTGCCCAGCGCATCAGCACTGTGGTGAACGCGGACAAGATCCTCGTGCTCGATAAGGGTAGGATCGTCGAACAGGGCGTACATGCCGACCTGCTGGAGAACAGCGCCATCTACGCAGAAATCTATAACTCTCAAATATTGTCCTATGAAGCAGAACACGCTGAACAGGTAATGGAAGGTGCACTATGATGGGTCCCGGCCGCTTTGGCGGCATGCTCAACCAGGAAACGATCAAGCCTCGCGCGTTGAGTGAAACACTCACGCGCCTTGGCGGATATTTCGGACAATACTGGTATATGATCGTTCTGGCTGTCCTGCTTGTTGTCGTCTCCACCTGGACACAGGTGACGACTCCCGAATTGACCGGTCAGGCAACAGATTGTTTCCTTGCCCCGGCGGGCGTCCCGGCATTTGGAAAAATCGATTCATTCGCCCCCGCGCCTGATTCACAAACCGAGGCTGCATCAAGCTGTTACCTCGCCACCGACGATCCCTCCTCGCTCTCGTTCTCGCGCCGCATCGTGTACACTGCCTACACCCTCGGCGGATATGAACCCCTCGACACAATAAGCATGACAAGCGATCAGCGCATCGAAGGCATGATCCGCCTCATCCTGGTCATGGTCGGTTTGTATTTCCTTGGTGCGGTACTCACCGGCGCCACCTTCTTCACCATGGCATGGACGGGTCAGCACGTACTGCGCATCCTGCGGGTGGAGGTGTTCGAAAAACTTCACGAGCTTTCGTTGAGCTACTATTCCGATAACGAAGCGGGCGACCTGATGAGCCGCATTACGAACGATACGACCGCCATCGAACAGGCATTTTCGTTCGCTCTCGTCAATGTGTTCAGCGGGATACTTCTGATCGTCTGGGTTTCCTACAACATGCTCACGACGAACCTTCCATTCGCGTTGCTTTCATTGATAATGGCGCCGATCATGTTCCTGGCGACACTGTATTTCTCGAACCAGGCACGCAAAGCCTTCCGTGTTTCGCGCGAAGAGATCGGAAACGTCAATGCCGAATTGCAGGAAAGCATCTCTGCCGTCCGCGAAGTGCAGGCATTCAACCGCGCTGATGAGAACATCGAGCAGTTCAAGGAAGTCAACGCGGCCAACCGCGACGCAAATGTGCGCGCAGTGGCGTACACCTCCGCGCTCGCTCCCGCATTGGAAGCGTTATCGTATGTGGCGCTTGCCGTCGTCACCGGTGTGGGCGGATGGTATCTGCTTACGGGACAATCCCTGCTCGGCACCACGGTCACGATCGGTCTGGTTGTCACCTTCCTGGCGTACGTCCAGCGCTTCAACCAGCCCATTCAACAGATCGCGGTTTTATGGACGAACATCCAGAACGCCATCGCAGGCGCGGAACGTATCTTCAACATTCTTGATGAGAATCCCTCCGTGTCCAATAAAACGAAGGCGCAGGCAATGCCCGAAATCAAGGGACTTGTCGAATTCGATAAAGCAACCCACTCCTATGAAGACGGCGTGCCTGTACTGAAGGATGTCTCCTTCACAGCACAACCCGGGCAGACCATTGCCATTGTCGGTCCCACCGGTGCTGGCAAGACCACGATCATCAACCTTATCCCGCGTTTCTACGATGTGACTGGCGGTGCAGTCCGTATCGACGGTATCGATGTGCGCGACATCGACATGAAATCATTACGTGAGCAGGTCGGCATAGTGTTGCAGGATACTTTCCTGTTCAGCCAGAGTGTGATGGAAAACGTCCGTTTCGGGCGACCAACCGCGACGGACGAGGAAGTGATGGCCGCGATCAAACTTGCCAACGCGGATTCCTTTATCGAACGGCTTCCCGAAAAATATGAGACTGTTCTCGGCGAACGCGGCTCGGGTCTTTCACAGGGACAGCGGCAACTGCTTTCGATCGCGCGCGCTGCGCTGTCAGACCCGAAAATATTAATCCTGGACGAAGCAACCTCCAGTGTAGACACACGAACCGAGCGTCTCATCCAAACAGCGTTCGACAAATTATTAAGCAGGCGGACGGCATTCGTCATCGCGCACCGCCTCTCCACCATCCGCAATGCGGACGTGATCCTTGTCCTGAAAGACGGCGAGATCATCGAGCGCGGCAAGCACGATGATCTGCTCGCAAAGCAGGGCTTCTATTACGACCTGTATATGAGTCAGTTCAAGAAACAGGAAGAGATGGAAGCGGGTTAATGTAATGTACGACCACTGCAAATGGTGAAAGACCATGTGAGACTGGAAATATGAAAATGTAATCCCCTTTCTATAAAATGGAGAGGGGATTATATTTATCAAAACTTCGACAGGAAGAGGTTATGTCCATATCATCTGCATTGACTCATCTTAAGGAAAACTCCCAAAGGTTTGAAAACGAACTTATCGAATTGTTGCGCATACCGTCCATTTCAAACGACCCTGCTCACAAGGCAGATATGGATAAGGCTGCCGCGTGGCTGGCCGATAAACTTCTTGCGATTGGAATGGACGATGTTGAGATCATGCCTACAGATGGGCATCCTATTGTGTATGGCGAGCGGCGAAAAGGCGGCTCGTCTGCTCCCACAGTATTGATCTACGGGCATTATGATGTGCAATCACCCAAACCCCTGGAGGACTGGCAAAGCCAGCCGTTCGAGCCCGATGTTCGTAATGGGAATTTATTCGCGCGCGGCGCCTCGGATATGAAGGGGCAAATTCTGGCGTCGGTCAATGCCGTCGAAGCCATATTAAAAACGGGAGATTTGCCGTTAAATATAAAATTTTTGATCGAGGGTGAAGAGGAGATCGGCTCGAAACATTTGAAAGAATTCCTTGTTTCAAACCGCGATAAGCTGACCTGCGATTTTTCCCTGAACACGGATGCAGGCGGCATGCCTGATGCGGATACGCCCTCGATATGTTATTCCCTGCGCGGCGGTGCAAGATTTCTATTGAAACTGGCTGGACCCAGCCATGATATTCATTCAGGAAAATATGGCGGCGTTATCCAAAACCCGATCCATGTCTTGAGCAAATTGATCGCAGATCTGCACGACAGCCATGGACGTATCACATTGCCGGGCTTTTACGATAAGGCACGAAAGATCGATGAAGAGGAACATGCCGAACTGGCAAGACTCCCATTCGATGACGCATTTATCCTTGAACAAACCGGCGCACCCGCACTCTGGGGCGAGCCGGAATATATTCCTGCCGAACGGATAGGCGCGC
>DNDO01000047.1:4821-7911 GCA_003484265.1 Anaerolineae bacterium | reverse complement strand
AGATGTTGTCCATTTTTCTGCGGGCGAGCCGAAGGGCGCCATCCCCGCGACAGCATCCGCCATCTTTTCGTTCCGGCTTGTCCCCGACCAGGACGCGGTCGAAGTGCATCAACAATTCAGACAGTATTTGGAAGCAGGCGTTCCTCCCACAGTAAAGTGGGAGCTTCAATTTGTTACGAGTTTTCGAGGGATCATCGTCGACAGGAAATCCCCTGAAGTTCTTGCCATGCAAAGCGCGCTTGAAACAGTTTTCGAACGGACGCCCATCTTCCAACGGGTTGGCGGCGGAATTGGCGCCGTCTCCATGTTTAAGGATGTATTGGGTATTGATTCGGTGTTGACCGGCTTTTCCCTGCAAGACGATAACTTCCATGGTCCCAATGAAAAGCTCCATCTTCCAACGTGGAAAAAAGGCATGAATGCCATCGTCCATTTTTTATACGTTATTGCGGGTTCACCGGAATAATTTCCTACACATCGGCCGGACACCTGAAACTCCTCTTATGGTATCCTTGCATCAACTTACCCAATGGAGTGCATACCATGTACGTAGCCATCGAAGGGGTCATAGGAGTTGGTAAGACCACCCTCGCCCGCCTTCTTCAACCAGCATTTGACGCAGAAATTATCTTGGAAGTTTTCGAGGAGAACCCGTTCCTCTCCGATTTTTACTCTGACCGCCAACGGTACGCCTTTCAAACACAGATCTTCTTTTTGCTAAGCCGTTATCACCAACAGCGCCGCACCATTCACGAGATCGTAGCCACCGGCAGGAACCTTTTCGCCGATTACACATTCGCCAAAGATGCGCTCTTTGCGAGCATCAATCTCAAAGGCGATGAACTGGGTATGTATCACAAAGTGCATGAAGCCCTCGCCGAAAAGATCGAGAAGCCAGACCTGCTCGTCTATCTGCAAGCCGCCACCGACACGTTGATGCAGAGGATTGCACAGCGCGATCGTCCGTATGAACGCCAGATGGAACGCTCATACATCGACCAACTCAACCACGCGTATGATGATTTCTTTTCAAAACCGTTCGATCACACGCCCGTTTTGACGATAGACACAAATAACCTGAATATCATTCAGAATCCTGAACATTTGAAGATGATGGCCGACCGCATCAAACAAAGCCTCGGCCTGCCTCCGTTTCAACAGTCATTGCCCATGCCAGGTTCAGCTTAAGCCGTCAATGTAATCAAGGAAACAGTATGAGAGTCACGCGTGAATCACTAATCAAGATCGCCAGAGAGACCGCTCAGGAACGGGCTTACAACAACAAAGAGATCATCGCCGCGTACCTGACGGGCTCGCTCGTCAACGACGACCTCGACCCCATGCTCGGTGGCACAGCGGATATAGACATTGTCTTCATCCATAAGGACGAGCCGAAACATCGCCGGGAATTCGTCAAGCTGACTCCCGATTACCACGTGGATATTGCCCACCGCGCGAAGTCCGAATTCAAACGTCCGCGCGAACTGCGGCTTGATCCGTGGCTGGGGTGGGAGATGTACGATCCTCAACTCCTTTTTGAACGCGAGAAATTTTTTGAGTTCGTGCAGGCGGGTTTGCGTGCAGGCTTTGAGTTCAATGCGCCCGAACCCGCTTTGCAAAGATCGCGCTTGTTGCTGTCACAGTCGCGGCAGATGTGGCGGGAAATGCTCGAGATCAGCGACATTGTCACGCCGCAGGATGTATTGCAATATATGAAGGCGCTCAATTTCGCTGTCAATGCGGTGGCTGAGTTGTCAGGTCCGCCCTTGGGAGAAAGACGCCTGATGCTGGAATTTGCCGCTCGGGCGGAGACAGCTCAACGTACCGGCATGGAGGCGGCGCTTGTCGGTCTATTGGGCGCGTCCTCATTGGATGTGTCCGTGATGAAGGCATGGATCCCCGATTGGAAACTCGCATTTGAATTCGCCACTGAAAGCGCGCGCGTTGACGCACGTATTCATTTATCGCGCGTGAATTATTACGAGAAGGCGATCCTTTCCATGCTGGAAAGCGATAAACCGATCACCGCGTTGTGGTCCCTGTTGCAGACGTGGACATTTGCTGTTGAAGTTCTGCCCGACCTCGCGGCGAATCCGTGGCGCGCGGTATGCGGGCAGTTGGGGTTGACGGCAGTGGGCATCGAAGAACGCCTGGAGGGACTCGATCACTTTCTCGATGAGGTGGAAGTATTGCTCGATGACCTCGCCACGCAATACGGTTTGGAAACATCTACAACACTATAACTGTCATTGCGAGCGGCGCAAAGCAATCTGAGGCAAGAAGAGGTCTCTATCGATCTGTGGGAGATTGCTTCGTCGCAAAGAGTAAGAACGCTCCTCACAATGACAGGAGGAAATTATGAATCGCGATGAAGCTTTGGTAATTGTTCGTGAACATGTAAAAAACGAGGGACTTGTTAAGCACATGCTTTCAGTGGAAGCCGCCATGCGTTTCTATGCTGAGAAATTCAGCGAAGATGTGGAACGCTGGGGGTTGATCGGTCTGCTGCATGATTTTGACTGGGAGATTCATCCCACGCTTGAGGAACATCCGCAGGCTGGCGCACCGATCTTGCGTGAACGCGGAATTCCGGAGGATGTTATTCAAGACATCTTGAGTCATGCCGATCACTTGAACATGCCGCGAGATACAGTGGTGCGTAAGGCCATCTGTGCGTGTGACGAGATAACAGGGCTGATCACAGCCGTCGCATTAGTGCGCCCATCGCGTTCACTCTATGACCTGGAAGCGAAATCTGTCAAAAAGAAATGGAAGGATAAAGCTTTCGCAGCAGGCACATCCCGACCTGAGATGGAACACGCCGCGCAGGAATTCGGCATCGAGTTGTGGGAGCATGTGGGGAATGTGATCGAAGCAATGAAGCGCATTGCACCCGAATTGGATTTGGAAGGGAATATCCCGAAGCCGTAAAGAAAAGGGACACAACGTGTCCCTTATTTGATTAATCAAATGTTATTTTAGAAATTAAATAATTTTATTAAAACAGTTTGTGATAACGAAGGTTCGCTCAGTGCAAAGAAGACCCATCCCAGTGCAACAAAGTTAAAAGTTAATAACACGCCGCCGATC
>DNDO01000047.1:0-4635 GCA_003484265.1 Anaerolineae bacterium | reverse complement strand
CCATCCCAGTGCAACAAAGTGGAATGTAAGTAACACTCCGCCGATCTGCATTGCTGTTTGCAAACGCGGATTAGTTGTGTTGAAACGATTCTTGGCAATATCGCTCCAGCGGTTTTGGAGGAAGAGACCCAGCCCATGCCATGCGCCCCATAGGATGAAGTTCCATGTGATGCCGTGCCATAAGCCGATGAGCAGCATGGTGGAAAGCTGACCGATGAGGATCATTGTCCATGCGGGGACGGATCTGTATCCGCGCATCCAGCGGTTGAAGGGATTGAAGAAATAAGAGCGGAACCACTGCGTTAGGGTCATGTGCCAGTTGTTCCAGAATTGTGTCAGGTTGGGTTTGGTATAGGGCGAGAGGAAGTTTTCAGGGAGTTTGATCCCGACAAGCCGCGCGATGCCGATGGCAATATCCGTGTAGCCGCTGAAATCGAAATAGATCTGGAAGGTGTAGGCATAGAGGTGGACCCACATCCAGCCGGTGGTGTGGACTTGGGTTGCTAACGAGTCGTTCAATGCGATCAACGCCAGCGCATCGGCGATGACGAATTTCTTGAAGAGACCAATTGCAATGCGTTGGCCGGCCAGTAATGTTTCATTTTGTGTGAGCGTAAAATCTTTTTGCAAATCTTTTGCGAATCGTTCGGCTCGGTCAATGGGACCGGCGGATAGCGAAGGGAAGAATACAACGTACGTTGCAAACTCGGGTAAAGTAAGTTCCGGAAGGCGATTCAGTTGTTTATCGCGCAGAACATGAATGAGACGAAAAGCGATGTAAGAGAACCCGAGCCAGCGCAGGTCAAAGGCGGAGGCGGTTTCGATGGGCCGGTTTGCCAGTTCGCGGAAGAAGATGCTGGTTTGGAGGGAGAGGGATGGAGATTTGAGGATGAAGAGGATAGAGATCAGAAGAACGGTGAGTATTGATAATGTCCATGCGAAGCTGCGGGATAGGAATGTAAATAATATTGTTATGAAAGTTATCCCCGCTAGGAAAATTAGGTATTGGGTAACTTGAGGGGTCGTTGTGGCTGTAAAGATCGGTTCGGGGAGAAAATAACGCGAGAGATCAACGATGGTAATGATCGTTGCAATAACGAGTAAGCCAACTAGATTTTGACGGGACTTCCATACGTTGGGTGGTGATGTAATGAACCAAACCAGAATTACAAGAGCAACGGAAAGCGATGGGAACCAGAAGTCAAAGAAGCGCAATGGGATGACGGGCTGGAACCAATAGATCGCAAGCACGCTGAGTCCGAGCAGGGAATATGTCCGCGCGGTGCCGCGCGTCAGTGCGCCGACCAGGATCGAGGTCAGGATGGAGGCGGCGATCTGGGTCAGTCCCATTTAGAAACCTTGGTAGATCCAGTTGGGGCTGTCATCCGTGGTGAGGATGATGAGCGCGGCAACGATGAGGAAAAGCACGAACGCCCAAATGTTTTCAGGCGAGAATATCTTTTTTAGCGCGTTCCGCATACGAGCCAATCGGCGCCCTGTTGAACGACCTGGTAGGTGCGGACGGAGAGATCGAGCCGCTGGTCTTCGTCGTTGTACGAAGCGACGATGTTACCCGTGCAAAGGACAAGTGATGTGTCGCCGTCTGTGCCTGTTTGTGAGCAGGCAACATTTTCTAGCGAGGCAGTGACAGCCTGGAAGGAGTCGAGTTCGATCAGGGCGTCCTCCTCCCATTCGCCGCAGACGAGGGTGGGAAGTTTATCTGACTCTTTATTGACGAGCGCGTTGAGATAGTTTTCAACAGCCTGTGCGGGCGCGTCGGTGTTGGGCGCGCAGGCTGTGATGATATTTATCATTACAAGAGTGATGAGAAGTATTAGTTTACGCAATGGAGCCTCCAGGTAAGATTTGAAGTTGGGATTATAAAGGAAGAAATAAAGTTAGTGCTTACTGAGGGTGATAGTCACCTAGCTGTTTTCTAGATCAAACCCCACAACCAACGCGGACTTTGCCCAAGTGCTGAGCGAGCCGTTTGCGGTGCGTTCGTTGTATTTATCGGCAAGCATATTACGCGCCAACATTTCCTCCTCTTTGTCTGTCACGAGGCGCGCGGTGGCGTTGAAGGTTTGTTTTGCGATCCGCACGGTGATGGAGGGAGTCTTCATCAAATTTCTGACCCAGTCCGATTTGTCCCTGCGGCCGGAGAGGATGTAGAGCGAGCTGTCTTTGAGACCGAACCAGATCTCGATCTTGTGCGGTTTGCCGGTGACGCGTCCAGTGGTGGTGAGGTAGCAGTATGCCTCGTCAGCCTTGGGCCGGGAAAGAAGCGGGTTTTTCTTGTCCATGGCATCCATTCTACTCAAAAACTTACAGTTCACGCACGTCATATAATGGATATGTCTGATTTCAATTGCAATGGATATAAAAATGGTGTACTATAAATCAGCCATGCTACGGAATTCGGCTCTCATCCTTCTCGGCATCGATGTGTCAAGAAGTCAGCAAGCCTGACAGGTATCTGTTTACCTGACGGGCTTTTTTTATCTTCAAATAATTGCAGGGTAGCCTGCAATTCGTCCAAGGAGCAATGATGCAAACACCCTGGGAGTATCGTTACGCCCATCGCACGCAGAGAATGGAAAGTTCGGTCATCCGTGAAATCTTGAAGCTGACCGCCCAGCCCGATGTCATTTCATTTGCAGGCGGCTTGCCAGCCCCGAAGGTTTTTCCGGTTAAGGAGTTTCAGGATGCCTCCAATTATGTGTTGGAAAACTTCGGTCCGCAGGCGTTGCAATACAGCACCACCGAAGGGCACCTCCCACTGCGCGAGATGATCTCGCGGCATACCGCGCGTTATAGTTCGGAAATCTCTTCCGAAAACATTTTGATTACTTCCGGTTCCCAACAGGCGTTGGATTTCATCGGCCGGCTCTTCATCAATCGCGGAGATTACATCGTCGTTGAATCGCCCACGTATCTCGGCGCGCTGCAGGCATGGGATGCGTACGGCGCGCAGTACATCCCGGTCCGCGCGGATGAGAACGGCATGATCGTGGACGAATTGGAAGCGGCGCTTCGGTTCGGACCGAAATTCATTTACATCCTCCCCAACTTTCAAAACCCAAGCGGCTCGACTCTCAGCCTTGAACGGCGCAAGAAACTGGTAGAGCTTGCTGACAAATACGGAGTGCCCATCGTGGAGGACGATCCGTACGGTCAATTGCGTTACGAGGGCGAACACATCCCCTCAGTGGTTTCGTTGGACGATAAGTTTCATGGTCAGAACAATGGGCACTACAGCGGGAACGTGATCTATATCAGCACGTTCTCGAAACTGCTTGCGCCGGGCCTGCGCCTGGCATGGGTCATTGCACCGCCGGAGGTGATCCGCAAACTGGTGCTCACCAAACAGGCGGCGGACTTGCATACGTCTTCGTTCAATCAATATCTGGCTTATGAGGTGGCAAAGGGAGGATTCCTGGATGAACATATCAAGGTCATCCGCGCAACCTATAAAGAACGGCGTGATGTGATGATCGAAATGATGGAGGAGTTATTTCCATCAGGGGTAACATGGAGAAAACCGCAGGGCGGCATGTTCCTATGGGGAATTCTCCCCCAAGGTATGGACTCGGCAGAAGTGCTCAAACGCGCCGTCGAGAAGAAAGTTGCCTTCGTGCCCGGCGCTCCCTTTCACCCCAACGGCGGCGGGAAAAATACGATGCGGCTTAACTTCTCGTATTCAGACCCCGATACGATCCGTGAGGGTGTAGCGCGTTTGGGGACGACCTTGAAGGAATTGATAAAAGAGGCAGTTTAATTCTTTGCCTACATATCAGCAACGGAGATTCAGAGATGGAATTTAAAACATATTTTCCCTGTGAACTCTGTGGCTGATTGGTCCCATAAAAGACCCTATCCATTTAAATATGGAACATATTCGGCGCGGGCGATGCCCTGCTTCATAGCGGTCTCTGCCACAGCGCGCGCAACCTCGAGGTGCACCTTCTTATCGAGTGCATAGGGTAACAGTTCTCCGGCGGGGGTCATTTTCACCAAAACATCCACTGCGGCGGTGAGCATCTCATGCGTGATGCGCGGGGCGTTCGAATCCATTGCACCGCGGAAGATGCCGGGGAATCCCAAAACGTTATTCACAGACTTTCCATCGGCGGCAAATGCGGCGCCGTGTTTGAGCGCAACTTCCGGGTCGATCTCCGCATTGGGATTCGACAACGCGAAGATGATCTGTCCCTTGCGGATCATATCCGGCTTGATGAGATTCGGCGCGCCAGTCGTCGCGATGACGATGTCACACTTCGCCATGATCTCATCCAGATCAGACTTCACGCCGCCGTCGCGGACGAACCGTTCCACAGCATCTTCGCTCAAATCGGACCCCAGAACCGTGTCCCCGGTTAACCCCATCAGCATCTTCCCGATGGCATTCCCCGCCGCGCCCAGGCCGATCTGACCGATCTTGACCTTGAGAATATCCACGCCAACGCGATTGATGGCAGTCATGATCGCCGCAGTGCTGACAACTGCCGTGCCGTGCTGGTCGTCGTGGAACACCGGGATGCTGACCCGGTCCTTCAGCTTCTGCTCGACGAAGAAGCACTCCGGAGCCTTGATGTCCTCCAGGTTGATGCCGCCGAGTTCAAGAAGTTCGCTGGC
>DNDO01000116.1:10551-10694 GCA_003484265.1 Anaerolineae bacterium | reverse complement strand
CCGGTGCCGGGATAAATCCCCCATTGATGCGAAGACAAAAATGCAATACGTTCATCGTTTAGAAATGCGGCTTGTGTGCCGTTGCCGTGATGTGCATCGTAGTCAATAACCATGACACGTTCGAGCCTGTGTTCGATTGCGTC
>DNDO01000116.1:9800-10269 GCA_003484265.1 Anaerolineae bacterium | reverse complement strand
CGGTGGGCGAACGATGGCGAACGCATTCCTGGCATCACCATTGAGAACAGCGCGTGAACATGTCAGCACGCCTCCCGCCGCGAGCAGAGCGTCGTCGAATGAGGATTTGGTGACATAAGTTGGGGCGTAATCAATTACGGCCGGTGCTTGTTCACGGCAAACACTCTCCAGCGATGATACAAGTTTGGGATCATGGATCAGGTTGATCTCGTCGCGCGTAGCAGATTTTGAATCCAGCAATTTTGCATCGAAAGAATCCAGTTTTGGTTTCAAAATTTCCAAACGAGCGGGTCTTTCAGGATGATCGGGATAAAGATGGTTCGGCGATTCGACGAATGTGTATGCAGTGGTCATGATTGGATTATAGTCTGAAAGGAATAATGGACACGCTTCGCGAAAACCTGCTACTTCTTTTTTCCCTGTTCGAACAGCGTGAGCCAGTCGTCCACTTCCTGTTTGGAAAGCCCTT
>DNDO01000116.1:0-9575 GCA_003484265.1 Anaerolineae bacterium | reverse complement strand
TCCAGTCGTCCACTTCCTGTTCGGAAAGCCCTCGGGTATCTGCGGGCTTGGGGTTGGAGTCGCGTGCC
Source organism: Anaerolineae bacterium (assembly GCA_003484265.1). Taxonomy (GTDB): domain Bacteria; phylum Chloroflexota; class Anaerolineae; order Anaerolineales; family Villigracilaceae; genus Defluviilinea. Next base: position 9,507 of record DNDO01000116.1, on the reverse strand, counting down.
TGTTCCAATTTTTTTGCAAAGTCACCGGATGAGATCACATCGGCTTTTGCGGAGTGCGCGTCTGCCTGCACCTGTCTGTCTGATGAAACAACCGTCCAGTTCCTTGCGCTTTTGCCCATCTTTTTCAAACGCGCGCGGATGGCGTTGTCGGCGGAGGATGTCAGCGAAATAAAATGCGCGGTGACCGTACCCAGCTTCCGCGTCCCGGCGTGAGGCGCTGGCGCTCCGTCGAAATAGACTTCGACTTGTTTTTTATTTTCGAGCCTGGAATATTCCTGAAGGATCGCGATCAACTCCAGTTCGTCGTCCGGGGAATCCAAACGCAAGCCAAGCTTGGGAATGAGGTTATGTCCGTCGATCAGATAGGGCATATGAAGATAAATTTGTTGGTTACGGGTGACAGCCATTTTCGCGAAGCGGATGGCTGTCACCCGTAATATTATTGACTCAGTTCTATGGCTTCGCCGCCATATTCCCCGGTGACCGAACTTGTGCCGTTTGCATAATCATGGGTATAGATGAGCGTGCCGCTCTTTTTGCCGCTGACTTGCGCCTCAAAGGTCAGGATGCCGCTGTTGGAATCGTAACCGCCGGTGCCGGTGATCGCAAAGCCATTTATGAAAGCGCACTCTGTGAAACTATAGGATTCTCCCGCGTCGCTCGGACCAAACGTGAACGAGCCGCCATAGGGACAGCCAAAGGTCGTATCTTCCGTGAAGTAGCTGTAATAGTATTCCGGCTGGAAAAGAAGTTCTGAATCGATTGCTGAAAAAATTTCCAGAGGATCTGCGTAGGCGCTCACATCCTTCGACATAAGAGGATGGTATTCGCTAGTGATAGACGGATCCCATTGGCAAACGATCTCGCGTTCCGACGGGAGTTCCCCGTTGACGAGGAAGTTCTTGATATAGTCATCCGGGCATTCCCATCCATACCCATAAATGGAGTGAAGTCCACCTTCCACGTAGATATGATAGCCGTCAGCCAAATTCCCGAATACGGTTTCGCCTCCCTCGAACGGAGTGGCAGGGTCGAGGGTTGCGTTCAATATGAAGGTCGGGACACCCTCTGCAACCAATGGCTCTCTTTCAACCACATCGGCTGGCGCGCTGGGCCAGAACGCGCAATACAAACCGGTGTAGATACTACCATCCACCCGTGGAACCGTCCCATTGGATGCCTGGCCTGTTTCGATCACCTTTGCGATACGTTCCTCCTGTGTCCCCGAATAGTATGAGTCGTCTGTGCAGTTCACACTATAGAACATCGTGTCTGAGAATGTCGGGTCGCCGAGATAATCTCCTGTGGCGGGATCAAGCACTGCCTGTTCATGCAGCAATCGTGCCATCGGAACCATGTCTCCCTGATTTGCCGCCGCCAGCGCCCGCAGGAACAACATTCTTCCGGCAAGGGAATACATTTGATAGGCAGTAGTAAATTCCCATTGGTTGAACGTAAATGTTCGTTTAACTTTTTCGCCGGACGGCAATGGAAATTCATAAGCGATGGGTGTCTTCGATATTTGTGCCGCAAGTTTGTCGTAGACAGATAACGCATCGCCTCCCAATTCCGCTGCACATGCCGGATCTTCGTCGCACGCTTTGAGAACAGCCACAAGCACTTTATCGAAGGCTTTTTCCTGCGCGAGCGCGCCCTCATCCCCGGTCATTGTCATATCGATTGTTCCGTCGAGGATGAGACCCGCCAATCGGTCCGCGTGAGAGGCGGCGTAGGTCTGTGCCACGGCAGTACCATAGCTCACTCCATAAAGCCAGAACTTTTCATCGCCCACCTCCTGCCGGAAGGATTCGATATCCTCCGCGACCTGGTCGGTGCCGTAGAATCTCAATTTCGCCGGGTCAATGCCTAACTCCGCAATACACTCCTCCACGAAGGTGCGCGCATCGTCGATGGCATTCTGTTGTTCTTCAGGCAGGTCAAACCCCTCAAGTCCGCCCTGGTCGGTTCCATTCAAATAATTCAAATAATCCCTAGCGTATGCCATAGGGCATTCCAACGCACCGGAAAGACCTATGCCGCGCTGGTCGAAGTAGACAAGATCGAAATGTTCCAGAATTTCATCCGGGTACCAGCTCAAACCGCCTGTGCTGATGCCCTCGCCGCCTGGTCCGCCTGGAAACGCCTGCACATACATCCCATATCGTTCGCCGCTTGCGGGTGCAACAGCAAAGACAACTTCCAGAGTCTCTGTGTTTGTGGTATCGAAATGATCCAATGGGACCTGGATCGTTACACACGTAAAGTCAGGATTCTCCTCGCATGTCTCCCCGTCAAGCCGGTCGAGCATGGAGATCATATTCCCCTCGTTGGATTGAGCGGAGATTTCCTTTGTCGGTACGATTGTTGATACTTCATTCGTCTTTGGCGTAAGAAGCCCTCCAAAATTACAGGCCATAACGAACGTCCCAATACACACTACTATGGTCAACAGTTTTTTCTTTTGCATTATGCCTCTCCTCGATGCCTGGTTTGAATCGATACAGACGAATTGTACGCGTGTCGCGGCTTACCAGCAAGAAACCAGGGAACTAACTGGGATTGCTACGTTCAAATTAGTTTTTCGTAAGTATTGATGCGTTGCAGTTCTAAATACAATCATGTGATTTATAATGTATCGAACATAAACATACAAGGTACCCATAAACTTTTCAAGGAGATTGGCATGGCTGATAGAAAATCGAACAAAATAATGGTCCCGCAGGGCGGCATGCTGCGCGACTTCGTTCTGCGCCTAAAACTGATCGGGCGGCTAATGAAGGACAGACGTGTGAATTTTTTTATAAAGTTTTTACCGCTCTTTTCCCTGGCATACTTATTCTGGCCTCTGGATGCCATTGCCATTCCATTCATCGGCGTATTGGATGATGCCGCCATTTTATGGGTCGGTTCGAGTCTCTTTCTCGAACTTTGCCCGCCTGATGTGGTTAAGGAACATAGGGATGAACTTCAGAGTAATCTGGATGCCGCCGGTGATGTGATCGACGCTGACTCAACGGATGTGGATTAGTAGGATGAAGCGTCACATAATATTGTTGATACTACCGATGTTGGCATGTACTGCCGTAGGCACACCGCTTCCTCCCGCACCGACAACAGATCCCGGTCTTCCGACTTTTTCCTCACCGACAACGATCCCCGATACATTTGAACCGACAGTCATCCCTGAAACCGACACTCCTGCTCCTCCGCCAAACGCAAGCGAATTCCCCAACCCGAACGATTACACATGGCAATTAATCGCAACCAACCTCGAACGCCCCGTTGACCTGCAAGCGGATGGGTCGGGGCGATTGTTCGTGGTCGAGAAATTGGGTCATATCCACATCATTGAAAACGGACAATTGAAGGAAGACCCGTTCCTTAATATCACAGACCGCGTCAACAACAGTTCCAATGAAATGGGATTGCTTGGGCTGGTGTTCCATCCCAATTATGCACAGAACGGATACTTCTATTTAAACTACACCGGCGACGGCGGCGATACGTTCATCTCTCGTTTTCAGGTTTCCGGTGATCCGAGTATCGCAAACCCTTCGAGTGAATTGAACCTTCTGCGAGTGAATCAGCCATTTCCCAACCACAACGGCGGCGGCCTGGACTTTGGTCCTGACGGTTATCTCTATGCAGGCTTGGGCGATGGCGGCGCGGCGGGCGACCCATTTGGCAACGGGCAGAAGACAGATACATTGCTCGGAAAAGTCTTGCGGTTCGATGTCGATTCAGCCGAACCGTACGCCATTCCCGCGGATAATCCGTTTGGCAATGAGATCTGGGATTACGGTTTGCGAAATCCGTGGCGCATATCGTTCGATCCATCCACTGGCGATTTATATATCGGCGATGTCGGGCAGGGGGCGTGGGAGGAGATCGATCTTCACCCTGCAAATATGCCCGGCGGAATCAATTACGGATGGGATTACCGTGAAGGTGCGCACGAATATGACGGCAATGCGCCCGCTGGACTGACCGACCCGATTGCCGAATACAGCCATCAGGAGGGCGGCTGTTCGATCACAGGCGGATACGTCTATCGCGGCTCCATGCCTGAATGGAACGGAATCTATCTCTACGGCGATTATTGCACGGGATTTATTTGGGGTGCGATAAGAATCGGTGAGGAGTGGCAGGCTCAGTTGTTGTTCGAAACGAATGAGCGAATCACATCCTTTGGGCAGGATGAGGCAGGCGAGGTTTACCTAGTCACCGATGGCGGCTTGGTTTATCAACTCGCCCGAAAATAGGATTCGCATGCCGTCTTTCAAACAAACTTTCTGGAAGGTCTGGTATCAATACCTCAGCAGACGGATCGGCAGCGACCCTGTCACATTTCTGAATTATGGTTACTGGCCTCCCGAAGGTGAGACGATCAAGCTTCAACCCGATGACGAGCCCAATCGACCTGCCATCCAACTTTATCATCATGTTGCCAGTGGAGCAGACCTTGCCGATAAAAATGTTCTCGAAGTCAGTTGTGGACATGGGGGCGGTGCATCGTTCATCAAGCGTTATCATAAACCGAAAACCTACACGGCCATTGACCAGAACTCCAAAGCCATCGAAACGAATCGCAAGACACATGCCGAACACGGTATAGATTTCCGCACGGGTGATGCGCAATCGCTCGATTTCCCCGCAGAACATTTCGATGCGATTGTTAATGTTGAAGCATCGCATTGTTATCCTCGGCAGGACGCATTCTTCAAATCAGCACATCGCGTTCTTCGCAGGGGCGGGCATCTGCTTTATGCCGATTTCCGCACGCGTGAAACAGCCTTTCAACTTGATAACGACATCGCAGATGCAGGCTTCAAAGTGAAAACCCAAACCGATATTACTGAACACGTCCTTGCGGCCCTCAGGCGTACGAGCGAACGCTACCGCAATCTGGTGCATACCTTTGCCCCGAAAATCCTTCATCCCGCGATGGAAACATTCGCTGCAGTGGAGGGATCGGGCGTCTTCAATAGCTTCGTCAACCGCGAGCGGATTTACTTTTCCTATTGCCTTGTTAAAGAGGTTAACTAACACCCCACGTTCGCGCGATCCTGAAGCCCGTTTCGGTTGCTCGAATGGTATCCCAGCCTTGACATTGTCCCGTTTTCGCAGATAATAAAGCATAACAGGCGAGACCCAATTAAATATAAGGCAAGGACAGAGGAAAGTAGGCTGAAGGAAGCCGCCAGAGAGATGCAACGCAATTGGTGAAAGTTGCATTCGTCCGAAACCAGTTGAAGTTCCCTCTCGAGCCGTTCGTGTGAAACATGCAAGTAGTGCGAACCGCAATCCCAGCGTTAGAGGGGAGGCTGATCTTTGTCAGCATAAAGCGGATTACGAAAGTGATTAATTTGGGTGGTACCGCGGGAATATTCCTCCCGTCCCATTTGTGGACGGGATTTTTTAATTAAACACAAAGGACACTAAGGTCACAAAGATCACAAAGATCTAAAATCAAAAGGCAAACGGTTTCCGTTCATGTTCCTTGTGTACTTTGTGGTAATAAAATGAGGTGTATATGTTGGATAAATTGAACGAGATCGAAAAAACCGCGTTGGAAAGTTTGGAGGCGATCAACGATCAAGCCGCACTGGAAGCCTGGCGTGTTGCGAACGTTGGACGCAGTTCACCATTGATGGGAATCTTTTCAGGGCTGGGGAAATTGTCCAAGGAGGAGAAGCCGGTTGTCGGTCAGGCGGCGAACCGTGTCAGGGTGGCGCTGGAATCCGCTTTGGAGGAAAGAGCGCAGGCGGTGAAAAATGCCGCGTTGGCCAAATCACTTGAAGAAGAACAACTTGATGTAACGTTGCCTGGGCGCAGAGTTCAGCTTGGACGATTGCATCCGTCAACACAACAGTTGCGTCGGGTGATGGCCATTCTCGCGGACATGGGTTTTCAAGTTTATACATCGCGCGAAGTGGAAACGGATGAGATGAATTTTCAGATGTTGAACTTCCCGCCGAACCACCCCGCGCGCGACATGCAAGATACGTTCTTCGTGGATGCAGGCGAGCGGGGTGATAACCCAATCCTGTTGCGCACGCATACTTCCCCTGGGCAGATCCACGCGATGCGCGAATATGCAGCAACGAATCCTGATAATCCGCCGCCGATCCGTATCGCGTTGCCTGGGATGTGCTTCCGTTATGAGCAGATCACGGCGCGTTCGGAAATTCAGTTCAATCAAGTGGAAGGGCTGGTCGTTGGTGAGAACATCACCTTTGCCGATTTAAAAGGAACGCTTGTTGATTTTGCCCATCGCATGTTCGGGCAGGATGCGCGTACTCGTTTCCGTGCCTCCTACTTCCCGTTTACGGAGCCGTCTGCTGAAATGGACGTGGAGTGTTTTGTGTGCCGAGGCAAGGGATGCAGTGTCTGCAAGAACTCTGGCTGGCTTGAAATTCTTGGGTGCGGCATGGTTCACCCGGTTGTTCTGCAAAACGGCGGTTACGACCCGAAACGATATTCAGGCTATGCCTGGGGCATGGGACCTGAGCGCCAGTTGATGCTGCGTTATAAGATCGATGACATTCGGTATTTCTGGGGTAACGATCTGCGTTTCCTGGAACAATTTTAGTTTCTTACACACAATGCACACAAACGAAATAAGTAATCAAACTATAAATCTTTTCCCCCTTTGTGTGCTGGATATCCTTCGTAGTAAATGAAAGGTGAATAATGAAAGTACCTCTCTCATGGTTGAAAGATTACATTGATTTGGACGGTTATACTGTTGAAGACCTTGCCCGCATGTTGACTCTTGCTGGGCTCGAAGTGGATGAGATCAAGTATGCGGGTTTGCCGATGCCGACGTATGAAGACGGCGGACGGCATGAATTCAAAACCAGCGGCATTGGCTGGGATCGTGACAAGATCGTCGTTGCCGAAATTCGTGAGGTCAATCCGCATCCCAACGCGGACAAATTAACCCTGCTCGACTTGTTCGACGGCGAAAAGGAACAGGTCGTTCTTACGGGAGCGCCGAACATATTCGACCTGAAGGGTACGGGCAAGCTGCCCAATCCATTGAAAGTGGCATATGCAAAGGAAGGCTCGACCATTTATGACGGTCACGCAGATGGACTCGTATTAACCACGCTCAAACGCGCCAAGATACGAGGTGTTGAGTCTTACTCGATGGTTGCATCCGAAAAAGAACTTGGCATCTCTGAGGAACACGAGGGCATTATCCTGCTGGATGACGATGCACCTGTTGGTATGCCTCTGGTTGAGTACATGGGCGATGCGGTTCTTAGTATTGATATTCTCCCGAACATGGCTCGTAATGCAAGTGTGATCGGTGTCGCGCGTGAACTCGCTGCATTGACTGGGCGCGAACTCAGGAAGCCGATTATAGATTACAAGGCAGAAGGCGAGTCCGTTGAGAAATTGGTGTCCATTGAGATCAGCGACCCTGAACTTAATCCGCGCTTTGTGCTGGGTTTGGTACGCGACGTGGAAATTAAGCCGAGTCCCTATAAGATACAACGGCGCCTGCGTCTTGCTGGAATCCGCCCAATCAGCAATGTGGTTGACGCAACCAACTACGCTATGCTCGATCAGGGCGAGCCGCTGCACGCCTTTGATTATGATGTGCTCAAAGAACGGGCTGGCAGGAAGAATATAAAGATCAGCACGCGTGCCGCGAAAGATGGTGAGAAAATCAAAACACTCGATGGAGTGGATCGCAAACTCACGTCAAGCAATGTTTTGGTGTTAGACGAGAAAGGTTCACTTTCGCTTGCAGGTGTGATGGGTGGTCTTGAAACTGAAGTGACTGACAAAACCAAAAACATCCTGCTCGAGGGCGCGGCGTGGAATTTCATCAACATTCGCAAGACGGCGAAACAGCATAACCTTCCGTCTGAGGCGTCATTCCGATTCTCGCGCGGCGTGCATCCGTCACTGGCAGAAACAGGCGTCAAGCGAGGGCTTCAACTTATGGCGGAATGGTCGAGCGGAAAAGTCGCACCCGGGCTTGTTGACGAGTATCCGCTTCAACCGAAAGATTCGGTGGTTGAAGTTACGACGAAGGATGTCAAACGACTGCTTGGTATTGATCTCACTGTCGAAAAGATTTCCGAGCTGCTCACGCATCTTGAATTCAAATGCGAAACAACAAAAGTTGGCTTGCGGGTCATCGCACCGCCGCATCGCCTTGATATTAGCGAGGGCGTCGTCGGTCTTGCGGATGTGCTCGAAGAAGTCGCGCGCAGTTACGGCTTCGATAACATTCCCGAAACGCGCATGGCTGATACGCTTCCGCCACAGATCGGCAATCCTGTTCACGAGTGGGAGGAGCGAGTACGAGATCTTCTTGTCAGCCTCGGCTTGCAGGAAATTGTCAGCTATCGCATGACTTCGTCCGAGCGCGAAAGCCGTGTTGTATCGCATGATGAATATGTCGTGCTTGCAAACCCGATCGCGCCTGAGCGAAGCGTGATGCGTCGAAGTCTGCTCGCCTCTGCGCTCGAGTCGATCGAGAAAAATTCGCGTGCCGAGTCGATCTCGTTGTTCGAACTTGGTCCTGTTTTCGAGCCAGTCAAAAACGCTCTGCCCAACGAACCGCGCAAACTCGTCCTTGTGATGACTGGATTACGCCAGTCTCTTTCATGGGATGTGGGAGACTCTCCCAACTTTGATTTCTATGACATGAAGGGACGCATCGAACTCCTTTTGAGCGGACTCCGTTATACAGACGTTATTTACATTCCAACCGACTCACGCCCGTTCCTGCACCCAGGCAAAGCCGCCGAAATAATAGTGGACGATAAGATTGTTGGCGTGTTCGGTGAATTGCATCCTCTGGTCAGAGACAAATATGAAGTTGGTGATGCGCCTATCCTTGCCGCAGAGTTTGACCTGGATGTGTTGCGCTCCGTCTCGCCAACTTATGGAATTAAAGCCGTTGCGGATGTTCCCCCTATCCTCGAAGATATAGCGGTCATTTTGGATGAAGCAGTTCCCGCGTCCAAGGTGGAAGCGTTAATCCGTCAAACTGGGGGCAAGGTGCTGACCGCTGTCAAACTGTTCGATGTCTACCGCGATGAAAAGATCGGCGCAGGGAAGAAGTCCCTCGCGTATAACCTTACGTATCAGTCCGATAAAACAATGACCGATGCAGATGCCGCCGCAATCCGTAAAAAGATCGTCAAGCGGTTGGAGCATGAGGTTGGCGCAAAGTTAAGGAGTTAGCTTAAGGGGCAGTCCAATAAATGGACTGCCCCTTAATTTGGTTGTATACTTTATTTCATCCATCGCATATGGAGGTCTTCATGAATCGTACCACCGCCATTGTTGCAACGATTGTGACCGCTCTTGCATGCGGAATACCTTCCCTAATATTGATTTGTTTGGGAGTTTTGGCACTGTCCGGCACGCAGATGCCTGAGGTCATGGCGCAGAACCCAGACACAACGCCCGAGCAGGTAGTTTTGGGCGCGGGAATGTTCCTTTGCTTTGGCGCGGTGCTCTTGATCATCCCGATCCTGG
>DNDO01000231.1:1577-3071 GCA_003484265.1 Anaerolineae bacterium | reverse complement strand
TGCGGGATCTTCGACGCTCATGTGTTTGGGCTGGGCGATGGTTGCAGTAGAACGCTCCTTCCCCGACCTGCGGCGATTTCGGGCTTTATCTACACCCGAACAGACTCCTGCCCTCGAAGTTTTGTCCACGCCCGTCCCAGCGCCAGTAACGCAAACGGTTGGGCGCTGGGCAATTACCAACATCATCTGCTGAAAATTCGGAGACCTAATGGATATTCTTGATAGATTGCTTGGTCACGATACTTGGACAACTCGCCAACTCCTTTTAGCGTGCCAGTCATTATCTGATGATTTGCTAGATAAAGAATTTGATATTGACCACAAATCGCTTCGCGAAACTTTCATCCATGTTATTGAAAACATGGAAATTTGGACAGATTTGCTTTATGAGCGAGCCGTTCAGGAAAAACCTGGAAACACGATCCCAGAATTACTTGAACGCTTGAGCATCGTCAGTCGAGATTTCGCCAATTTAGCGCATAATATTGCGCGCGAAAAACGTTATGATGATTGTTTCATTGATACTCTTGACAACCCGCCTGTGAAAAAAACCTTTGGTGGCGCGATTGGGCATGTAATCACTCATAATATGCATCACCGTGCTCAGATTATGTTTTTGATGGAAAGAGCAGGGCTGAAGAATCATATTGAAGGAGATTTGTTGAGCTGGGAAAGCAATAGTTTCGGCTGGCATTAATACCACAAATTAATCTCATGGGAGATTGTGCCAGCCAAGTGTTGAGTAAAAAATCGTGCCCAACAAAGCGTCCTGTAAGAGCATCGGGATAATGCACCTGACGTGTGGGATTGCCCAGCGGTATATTCGAGCATTATCTACACCCTAGCAGAATCCTGCTCTCGAAGTTTTGTCCACGCCCGCCCCAGCGCCAGTAACGCAAACGGTTGGGCGATGGTCGCAGAAGAACGCTCCATCCCCCTCCCCATTGCTGGTCACGCAAGCTGTTACGATGCTCATGCATCAGAAATGGAGGTCGAATGCCAATTGACCAAAAACCGAATACCCACAAACCTTCCATATCCCTTCCTTATCCTTCTGGATTATCGCGCCTCCTCATGCGTTTCCCGATCTGGCTGTATCGTTTTAAACTCGGTTGGCTACTCGGCAAGCGATTTCTCCTCCTTGAACATCGCGGTCGGAACTCAGGCATGATCAGACAAGCCGTGATCGAAGTTGTCGATCAGGATCCACAAAAAGGTTCATATGTAGTCGCCGCGGCCTGGGGTCGCCAGTCCGATTGGTACAAAAACATTGAAGCAGAGCCACAGGTGAAAATTCGGGTCGGCAGACAACGGTTTCCCGCTTTTGCAACAACGCTCTCCGCGGACGACGCAGCCCAACACCTGAGTACATACGCGACCAAGCATCCAATCGCATTCCGACACCTCGGCTCGCTTCTCATGGGTTCAAGATCGCATGATACGATGCAGATCATGGAGTCGTTCATTGAGGCGATTCCGTTCGTTGAGTTTGTG
>DNDO01000231.1:0-1286 GCA_003484265.1 Anaerolineae bacterium | reverse complement strand
CGCGATAAGAGGCAAGTAGCGCAAATCGTCACGCCACATCCATTCCAGTGACACGCGCAAGCAGTTTGTGAACCAACGCCGTCGGCAATACCAAAACAATATGCACCATCGAGCTCAAAGCGAAGATCACGGCAACCGAACTCAGGAAGTTGCTAAGAAGCGGGGCAACGTTATCAAGCATCCATGGTCCTGCACCGATCAGCAGGGCAATTGCAAAAAGGATTCCCACTGAGACCACCAACTCCAGCCAGGCATGGCGGTCCGATTCGGAGGGCGTCATCGTACTGCTGACCGTGAACACGAGGTAGAACCACAAATAAAAATCCTGTGTGCGCGGCAGGATGCCGATCCCCATCCAAAACAAGTTGAATTGACCGTTGCGAAGCGTGTCCCACAGCACGCGCATGTCCAGTTTGTTGATCGCGGCAAACGCCACGAAAAGCGTCCCAAAGATCAACGGTGCGGCGCCGATCAATGAATCGCGCAGGATGTCGGACTTGGCGGTTTCCACGAAGCCGAGCTGCAACCGTCCGTCGGGTAAAGAGCGCGGGATGACAGAAAACCTTCCCGTCCGCACGCGCAATATTTTCGCCATGAAAAAATGACCGGCTTCGTGCAGGAACACCCCGGGCAGAAAGATGATCTGAAAGATACCGATCGTCAAACGCGCGTCGCGCGTCAGGATCAGGAGCACCGCCTGTATCTCACGATGTAGAAGCCGCTGAAGATACGTCAGCGGCACGAGCATGATCGCGAACCAGAATAAGCCAGCTAGTTGAGATGGCATTCCACCCTCACCCGCCCTCTCCCATTGGGAGAGGGTTACATCGAAGCCGCATTTACAATGGCGATGAACTCCTCCGGCTTGAGGCTTGCCCCGCCGACCAGTGCGCCGTCGATATCGGACTGCGAGAAAAATTCGGATGCGTTCGCCGCGGTCACCGACCCGCCGTATTGGATGCGGATCGCCTGTGCATTTTCAGCACCGAAGAGTTCAGTCAATGCGGGACGAATGAATTGTTGGTGAACCTTATTGGCATTTTCCGCGCTGGAGGCTTTCCCCGTCCCGATCGCCCAGACGGGTTCATATGCAACGATCATTTGGGAGGCACTGTCAGAGTCTACGCCAGCGAAGCCGACTTTAATTTGACGGAGGACAACTTCCTCGGTTCGCCCTGATTCATATTCGTCAAGCGTCTCACCCACACACACGATCGGCGTCAGGTTATTTTTCAAAGCCGCATGCAATTTCTTATTGACCGTTTCATCCGTTTCGCCGAAATATG
>DNDO01000117.1 GCA_003484265.1 Anaerolineae bacterium | reverse complement strand
ACCGAAGGGCAAAGGCGCCAATTGCAAGTGCACGGGACCATAATGGAAAAATAATATTTTTATCGGAGCCATTTTCGCGATATATTGAGCCAAAGGTTGAGCAAGCAACATTCGATGTGTTGTCTGAGTGCGGGTATGATGTCCACGTATTGTCTGTTACCGGCTCGGGCGCGTCGCTGATGTCTAAAGGATTTGTTGATGCGGCGAGGCGCCATGCAGGGAAAGTTTTGGATGCATTGAACTTACTTGATCCGACTCGGGAAGCAGTTATCGTGGGAGTTGAGCCTCCGGATATATATATGTTGAAAAATGATTATGCCGATCTATTGCCTGTTCGCGCGGATGAAATTGCCTCACGCTCCTCTCGAACCTGGCTCATCGACGAATATCTTTTGCGCTCTAAAAACTTCACGAACTTGCGTGTAGGCAATATCCCAGTTCAAAATAATTTAGATAAAATAAAACGAACAATAAAATTTCAGCCCCATTGCCATCAGCGTGCTGAGGCACCCTCACCTGACGGCTTACCAAACGGAACAAGCGCAACGCTAGAATTGCTCAGCATGTGTGGTTTTAATGTTGATTTGTTCGAAACGGGCTGTTGCGGTATGGCAGGGACGTTTGGATACGAATCCGAGCATTATGAGCTTTCGATGCAAGTGGGGGAGTTGAGCTTGTTTCCATTGTTGCGCCGTTCGAAAGATGAAAATCAAAACATTCAAATCGTATCATCCGGCGCAGCTTGCAGGATGCAGATCCATCAAGGAGTTGGGATTGATGCGCGTCATCCAATTGAGTTGGTGCGGGATTATGTCGTTACGTCCAAGACCAAGAAAGCATAACCGATATGCTATTCTAGTTAACAAGAATCAAGTGTAGAATTGGCGTATGTCCGCTGAAAAAGAGTACCTGTTAATCGTAGAAGATGTCCCAGACATTTTGGAACTCTTGCACGAGACCTTGAAATTCAAAGGGTATCGGGTGGTTACTGCCAAAAACGGGGAAGAGGCATTGGCAGCCATTCAAAAAGAATTGCCTGCGCTGATCGTCACTGATATCCTGATGCCCAAAATGGACGGATTCAACCTCGTCCACCGTCTAAGACTTGATGTAAAGACCCGCAGTATCCCCGTCATCTTCTTGACGGCAACGTACGTTGCGCCGGAAGATAGAGAGTTCGCTCTGACCATCGGTGTCACCCGTTTTCTCGAAAAACCAGTGGACCTTATCGAGTTCCTCCCGCTAGTCGAAGAATTGGTGACATACGGGGCACCGGCGGCAAAACATCTCAATGAGATTGACTTCTATGAAGGGTATAAGAAACGTCTTGAAATCAAGTTGAAACATAAGAACACCCAGATTACGCGAGATCAACACCTACTCGGGTCGGTTGAGGATGCCCAGAAGCAGACATTCCAAGCCTCATTGAAAAATACCATCCGTGAGAAGGAAGAGATTCAGAATTTGCTCGAAGAGATTCGGGACAAGCTGGATGACCTCTCGAATGAGGCTTGATCTATTTGTATTACCTGAGAGCATACGCCGCGATCCCAAAGGCGATGGCTACGTTGAAGGATTTTTTCTCCCCGTGCATGGGAATGTGATAAATTTCGTCGCACAAATCCAATAAATGGGGATCCACCCCGGTGATCTCGTTTCCAACAATTAGGGCAACAGGTCTTGAAGGCTCATAGTTTGTTACTTCAATGAGCGGGATCGATTGTTCGTTACCTTCAAGCGCTATGATTCGCCAACCTTTTGAATTAAGTACCTCAGCCAACTTTATTGAATCTTTATGATACGACCACGTAACTGTTTTCTCCGCGCCAAGCGATGTTTTTCTCACTGCGTCGTTTTCGGGCGTAGGTGTGATTCCACATAAATAAGCATGAGCATACCCAAACCCATCAGCGCTTCTTAGGATCGAACCAACGTTCCAAGCTGATCGAATGTTGTCCAGCAATACATAATATTTAGATAAGCGAGAGTGTACTTGTGGTTTTTTATGCCAGGATTCAAGGACTAATTCCCGACTTATGATAAGGCGCGTATCTCCATTGCATGCCGGGCAGCGCAAGTTCGAGGAGCGACCCGAGATTGACAACGGATATCGAAGTCCGCAGGAATCACACCTTCTTATCTCGAATGTAGTTATTGGCATGCGACGATTATACATGCTACAATTTAAACATGCATCGTGTTGTCCCTGAATTAATCGTAGAAAGTTATAGAGCAGGCCGGTATAGCGGGGAGTTTCCAGCAGTCGGCATGTTCCTAGATCTTTCAGGCTTTTCAACCATGACCGACACCTTGATGCAGCATGGACAGCATGGTGCGGAAGTCCTTGCCAGTTTGATGCATGGTGTTTTCAGTCCGCTGGTTGAAAGTATTTTTGAGTATGGGGGCAAGATCGTGAGTTTCGCCGGCGACGGCATCATGGCTTTATATCCGGTGGAAGGGGACGAAAAGTCAACAGCATTACACGCTCTGGCTTCAGCTTGGGTCATCCAGCAACGCCTTTTGGAAAACCCAGACCGCAGGACGATATATGGGAAATTTACTTTTAGCGCAAAGATTGGGTTGACTATCGGCTTTGTGACCTGGAAGATCCTGCGCTCCAATGACGGTGAAAGTGCAACGTACTACTTCCGTGGTTCGGCTGTTGATGATTCTGCCAGAGCTGAGCATCAGGCAAGCGCTGGGGAGATTATATTATCCCAGAGGATGAAAGACTACCTTCGTGATGATGTACGGACCCGCCCAGTCGGTGCCTTTTACCGATTTATCAGATTCCGGGTCGCAATGCCCCAAAAAACGACCAACGAATTTCCTCCTGTGGATTTAAACGTATCGAAGGTCTTCATGCCTAAAGATGTGATAATGGACGGCGTGCGAGGTGAATTCCGTCAGATCGCAAATCTATTTCTCCGCATTCCATACCTGACAGATGATGATTTGAAGAACTTCGTAAATGTGATCTTTGAGCTGCGAAAAAAATATGGGGGACTGGTAACAAGACTCGATTTCGGTGACAAAGGTTGCAATATGCTCCTGTTATGGGGAGCACCTATTGCCTATGAAAACGATATAGGACGCACCTTGAATTTTGTACTCGACTTACAAGACAAAATGGACTTCCCGATCACCGCCGGGGTGACCTATTACATAGCTCATGCCGGGTATCTCGGCAGTGAGATGTGTGAAGAATACACTTGTTATGGCTGGGGGGTGAATCTTGCATCTCGATTTATGATGAATGCACCTGACGGGGAAATCTGGGTTGACGATCGGGTTGCTCGCAGGGTATCTCAGCGTTTTGCCATTGATTATTTGGGCTCACAACGGTTCAAGGGATTTGCGGCTGAGCAAAAGGTTCATGTTCTCCGGCATCGAAAAATGGAATTGGATGTGATCTATCAGGGAGAAATGATCGGCCGCGAGGATGAGTTGAATCGCATGGAGAAATTCGTCGAGCCGTTGTGGCAGGGCGAATTTGCAGGTGTGCTTACAGTGAGCGGCGACGCCGGGATCGGCAAAGGGCGATTGGTCCACGAATTTGCTTCATCCGGATTGTTCAACTTAAAAAATGTGTATTGGGCAAATTTCAAAGCTGACCAGATTCTGCGCCAATCCTTCAATCCTCTGCGCGGATGGCTTTTTCGATATTTTTCAAGTCTTCCCGGTCAGGAGGCGGATGAACGAAAATCCGCATTTAATTCAAAGTTGGATCACTTAATCGCCTCCACTTCGGACGTTGAACTTGCAAGCGAAATCGATCGAACTCGTTCCTTTCTCGGAGCATTAATTAATCTGCATTGGGACGGGTCCCTCCACGAAATGTTAGACGCGGAAGCGCGGTACAACAACACAATCCACTCGGTCACAGCCTTGATCAAGGCGGAAAGCCTGCGTCAGCCCGTCATATTTTTCCTGGACGATATCCAATTCGTTGACCAGGATACTTTGGCATTCTTGTCCCAATTCAAACGATCGTTGCAGACAGATAAACGACCTCATCCCATTGCGATCATATTGACTTTTCGAAAACAAGGCGAGTCCCTTCCCATAGTGGATGAATTGAGCGATGAATTGATTTCGCTTGGTGGGATATCCGAACGTGGCATGGCGAAACTTGTCGAAAACATTCTTGGTGGTCCCGCATCACCCGAATTGATGAAGTTGGTTGCATTTCGTTCGGAAGGAAATCCATACTTTGCCGGGCAGGTCATCCGTTTTCTACAAGATGAAAATGTACTTCAATACGATAACGAAATGGGGTGGTCGCGTGTGGATCGCTCACGGGATACAGTGTTGCCGAGCGACATACGCGCCTTACTGGTTGCCCGCCTCGATAATTTGCCGCGTGCTGTAAAAAGCGCAGTCCATACGGCTTCGGTACTTGGACGGGAATTCAACCCCAATGTGCTTTCACAAATGCTGGGGTCAGAATCTCCGACCAGCGAACTCATAGCCGCAGCTGTAAGGGATTCCATTTGGTCGCGGATCGATGAGAACCGATATATCTTCCATCACGGACTTCTTCGCGATGCGGCATATTCAATGCAAATGCGCGCCAGGAGACAGGAATTGCACGTCCTTGCACTGAATGCGCTGGAAACATTCTACAAACACGAGTCTGAAAGGTATTACGCGGAGTTGGCGTATCATGCCGAGCAGGGAGAAATTCGTTCAAAGGCGCAACATTACTACTCCATGGCAGCGAAAACATCTGCTAGCCTGTTCCAAAATATGGAGTCGGTTGAGTATTTCACAAAGGCGCTTGCTTTTACTCGTTTTGATGATCTAGAAGCCCAATTCGATCTTCTGGTGGAACGAGTGGCTTTGTACTCTCGCCTGGCGATGCGTGAACAGCAATTGAGCGACATGGATACCCTGGAGCAATGGGCAGGGCAGTTGAAGGACGAAGACCGCCTGATGAAAGTAATGATGCTCCGTTCGTCTTATCATTATTTCGCCAGCAATTATCAAGAGTCTATCAATTTTGCGAAACAGGCGGAAGCATGTTCCGAGGCGCTTTCGAATACGGACCTCGCTCTTTACACGAAGATTATTTGGGCAACAGCGCTCCTTCGTTTGGGATATATGGATGAAGCCATGAAGCGTTGCAAGTCGACCCTGGAACATGTCCGAATGTTGCGAAACCGTGTTGAAGAAAGCAGGATATTAAACATCATGGGATTGATCGCTCTGGAACAAAAGGAGCCATCACCTGCAAAAAGATATTTTTCAGAATCGCTTGAAATTGCTCGTGAAGTAAAGAATCTGGATATTGAAGCCAAAGCGTTAAATAATCTGGCAAATGCCGAGAGCACACTCAATGGAAATTTCCCGCTCGCCCGCCGGTATTACGAACTGTCCTATAAACTTTCGTTGGAAATCGGCGATCATAAACAAACAAGTTCTATTTTGGGAAATTTGGGTTATGTCGCTGGCATGCTGGGAGATATAAACGGCGCGCGATCTTATCAAGAGCAATCCTTGCAGATGTCTCGCGAATTCGGAAATCTGTACCAGGAATTATACTCACTCATTAATTTAAGCGCTCTGGAGGGGATCGTGAATTCTGCAGAGTCAGCCCGGCAAACCGCGCAGATGGCGGTTGAACTGGCACAAAAAGTTTCTGACCGAACTGCGCAGGCATGGGCGATGTTGTACCTGGGACATGCTCATTTATTACGCAACGAATCCAAATCGGCACGGGATGCGTATAATGAATC
>DNDO01000112.1:5307-5459 GCA_003484265.1 Anaerolineae bacterium | reverse complement strand
CCTGTCTGTGGTTCCCGGGCGACGGCATTGTTTCGATACGCCGTAACAACTTTCCATACTGTCCAAACAAGACCGACACCAAACAGCAGAAGGAGCGCGAAACCCAGTCCGTTTGCCATCACGGCGTATTGGCCGAAGATGCCCCGGATGCT
>DNDO01000112.1:3712-5074 GCA_003484265.1 Anaerolineae bacterium | reverse complement strand
TCGGGCTGATAACCATAGTTCACCTGGAATTGCAGGGTGGGTAATAACCGCTTGAAGTAATAAGTCATCCAGAACAGCGCCTTGGGCGTACCAAGCCCGAACCCCAGAAATGTGACAACGCCGCTGACGAACAACGTCTCTGCGATGGAGAACCATTGTTTCTTTATATTGAGTCTTTGTTCGATAAGATAAACCGCAAGCGGTGCCAGCACAAGCCTCCCGCCGATGTATTTGCTCGAAGCCGCCATGCCGACAGTAATAAAAGATGCATACAACCAAGGCTTATTATGATTATCGATGTAATTAAGTAAACAAAGAACCGATAATGTTGTGAAAAAGATGAGATAAGTATCGTTATGAGCAAAGCGTCCGTTATGGGACATTTCGCTGACGGATATGAGCAACAGCCCGCTTAAGCCTGCGACGAGGACACTGCCTCCGATGCGGCGGGCGATGATGTAGGTGATGACAACTGTCAGCCCGGCAAGCACAGCCGAAAGGATGCGTGAGGCGACAAGAATTTGGCCTTCCGCATAGCCCAGCGCGATGACGAATTTGCCGAGAAAGAACATCGTATATTGCGGCAGGTCGGGGTAATCGAAATTCGTCTCGCTGAATTGATAGTTGCCAGTCACGGCATTGATCGAGCGCACCACGATCTCGTCCGGATGCCAGACGCTGGGCGCACCCCATGAGATGCCGGGTAACGTGAGCAAGAGAAAAAAAATGAACAGCCCTAAAGGGAGAGTCCATTCGTGTTTTTCAAGAAAAGGTTTTTGTTTTTGGGATTTCATAATAGGCCAATGTGTTCTTATATTGAAATCTGTCCTTCGACTGCGCTCAGGACGGAAATGGTCTATATCTTATCACGCGATAACCGCACCTTCCATTTTCAACAACCATTCTTTTGTGGGCAATCCCTCGCCTCCGCCGTAGCCGTGGAGTTTTCCGTCCGCGCCGATGACGCGGTGGCAGGGAATGACCAGCGGCATTGGGTTGGTCGCGTTGGCGCGTCCCATGGCGCGGTAGGCATTGGGACGATTGATCTGCGCGGCGATCTCGGCATATGTCCGCGTTTCGCCGTAGGGGATGCGGAACACTGCCTGCAACGCCTCGCGCTGAAACGGACGAAAGATCGTCCAATCAATGGGGACGGTGAATGTTCGGCGTTTGCCTTCGATATATTCGCGCAGTTGTTTTACGTAGGGGGTCATTACCCTGTCGTTCGGCTGGATGGGTCGCTTGAGCCGGGCGAGGAACGAGTCAAGTTCGGGTTGGGCATCCGCCCATTCGATGGCGACCAAGCCGAAGTCGGAGGCGGCTAGGCGCAGGTCTCCGAGGGGAGTCCCGTTCAGTTCGCCG
>DNDO01000112.1:0-3445 GCA_003484265.1 Anaerolineae bacterium | reverse complement strand
TCACGTCAAGTACGTTCGAGTCCCTTATGATAAAGTTGGAGAGTAAGGTGATTTCTCTTCTCCTCCTTTTGCAAGGGAACCGCGGTCGGCGTCCGCGGTTCTCGCATTTAACGGGGCAACCGCGCAACTGGCGTTATAATAACCGCGCCAACCCATTTTGAGAGGATACCCATGCCAGTACAGATCACAATCATCGGTCTCGGACAAGTCGGCGCTTCGATCGGGCTTGCCCTGAAAGAGCGGGGAGCAAGTGTCAAGATTGTAGGGCACGATAAAGACACGCGTTCAGCCAAAGCCGCACAGGAAGCCGGTGCGGTGGATACCTACAAACATAACCTGCCAGACTCCGTGCGCGATGCCCGCATCGTCATCCTTGCCCTGCCGCTTGCAGAAGTGCGCGAGACGCTGGAATTGATCTCTCAGGACCTTTCAGAAGGGACTCTGGTGATCGATACGGCTCCCGCCAAAGCGACGGTTGAATCGTGGGCGAAAGAGCTTATCCCTCAGGGACGGTTTTATGTGGGGCTCTTCCCGGCCATTCACCCCGACCTCTTGCATGGCATAGATTACGGCGTAAAAGCCGCGCGCGCCGACTTGTTTCACAAGGGTATCATGGTCGTCACCGCGCCCTATGGAACGCCTGAAAATGTTTTTAAACTAACAACTGACCTCATCACCCTGCTGGGTTCGCTTCCACTTCTAACAGATACCGCAGAAGCTGACGGTTTGGTGAGCAAGGTGCAGATACTTCCTCAACTTGCCGCCGCCGCTTTGCTGGATGCCACGCTCGACCAGCCCGGCTGGCAGGAGGCAAAGAAACTCGCGGGCAAGCCGTATGCAACTGTGACCTCAGGACTGGCATATCATGACGACTCAGCATCGTTGCGTGATGCAGCATTGAATAATCGCGAGAACACGGTGAGGCTGCTGAATGCCTACATCTCCTCCCTGCTTCAACTCCGTGATGAAATCGAGTCCAATGACAGCGATGCGCTCGGCAGCCGCCTCGATAATGCCTGGAGCGGACGCATCCATTGGTTCGAGGAGCGCGTCGAAGCTGAGTGGCTGAACATGGAAGGTCAGAAAGTGGACGCCCCCTCTTTTGGCGAACGCGTCAACCAGATGCTCTTTGGCTCAGCTCTTGCCGACCGTGCAAAAAGTAAGTGACCAAATGTTTCTGTTACATTGTCGAATGCGCCGACGGGACGTATTATACCGGCTGGGCACTCGACCCTGAAAAGCGGGTACAAGTCCACAACAAGGGGCGCGGCGCAAAATATACGAAAATGCGCCTGCCTGTGAAGCTGGTGTATGTGGAGGAGCAATCTGACCGCGTTTCTGCGATGAAACGCGAACGCGCCATCAAAAAGATGACGCGGAAGGGAAAACAAAAATTATTCATGTAGGGATGGGCAGCCGCTCATCCCTACAGTTTATTCTGTGAACAATGGAAGATGCCCCAGCGAAATAATATTATTCCATTGTGCGCGGTCGCCTTCGGTGAAGATCGCCGCTTCCCCCGCAACAGTCGCATCTGCTTTTTCAAGGATCAACCTTATCCCCTGCAGAGTGGAGCCGGTGCTGATGACATCGTCCACGATGACCACTTTTTTATTTTGCACCAACTCCCGGTCCTTTTCATCCAATATCAACGTCTGCGGCTGACCGGTCGTTATGGACAACGTCTCTGCTTTGAGCGCGTCCCCCATATACGGTTTATATGACTTCCTCAAAACAACAAAGGGCTTCGTCGTTTCCACAGATAACGCATACACCAGCGGAATGGATTTTGCCTCTGCTGTTACCAGCACATCATATTTCGTGTCCTTAAGTTTGAGGAACAACTCCTTCGCGCAGGCTTGCACGAGTTCCGTATCCCCCAAAATATTCAAAATTGCGATCTTCAATCCCGGCTTGATCTCGAACAGCCGCAAGTCGCGTTTCAGACCGGCAATTTCCACAGCGTAGGTTTCGTATTCGGACAAAATCGATTCTCCTCGATCTGGGTTTCTCGCATGTAGTTTATCATAATTCAATTACATGGTAATGCATCATTTGTAAAGTTGTTAATTGGTTTTTATTCACGATATTCATCAACAGTATGGTGGTTTGCAAGACAAGCGATATAATGACTGCAACAAGACTACGGAAGACTTTGAGTCTTCTGAAGTCAGGGTAAATCATGCTCATTGACCTCCGTCTTAACGACCACCTTAAACTCCGCAAGCAACATCCGTGCGGCTCCTACGAATGGACTGTTACCCGTCTCGGCGCGGACATCGGCCTCGAATGTAAAGGCTGCGGGCGGCGTGTTATGCTTACGCGGCGCGAACTTGCCAAGCGGCTCAAAGCCAACCTCACTGTACACGAAGAAGAACATGAGCAAAAAACCGACACCTAGAAAACCCCACATTGTGTTTTACTTCTCGGATACCGGCGGCGGGCATCGCTCCGCGGCAGAAGCCATAATCGAGGCGATCAATATCGAATACAAGAAAAGGGTCACCACTGAAATGGTGGACTTTTTCAAAGATTACGCGCCGCGCCCCTTCAACCGCGTCGGCGATATGTACCCATATATGGTCAAGGCTCCGCAGTTGTGGAGCGCGAGTTTTCACGCCACCGACGGCCGCGCGCAGGCACGCGCCATCACGACCACCATGTGGCCTCTCGTGAGACCATCCGCGCAAGCGCTGGTGAAAAGTCACCCAGCCGACCTTATTGTCACAGTCCATCCGTTCGCCAATTCATTTGCATTACGCGCGCTCGGCAAGGACCGCCCGCCGTTCATCAATGTCGTCACCGATATGGTCACGACGCATGCCCTCTGGTACGACAACCGCGCCGACCTGATCCTCGTCCCGACCGAGACCGCGCGCAAGCGAGCCATTAAATACAATATGCCTGAGGAAAAAGTGAAGGTCGTCGGGCTTCCCGTTGCGGACAAATATTGCACGCCAAAAGGACGAAAAAGCACCCTGCGCAACAAGCTTGGCTGGGCAGTGGATAAGCCCATCGTCCTGATGGTCGGAGGCGGAGACGGGATGGGTCCGTTGGCGAAAACCGCGTACGAAATAGACGCTTCCGGTCTGGACGTCGGGCTGGTCATCGTTTGCGGGCGGAATCATAAGCTGAAAGCAACTCTCGAAGCGCACAAGTGGGAGAATCCCGTTCTCATCTACGGCTTTACACGCGATATGCCGGATTTCATGCGCGCATCCGATTTTATTGTAACCAAGGCAGGACCCGGCACAGTGGCAGAAGCGCTAAACGCAGAACTGCCTATTATTCTTTATTCAAAACTGCCTGGTCAGGAAGATGGGAATGTGACATTCGTTGAGGAGGAAGGCGCAGGTGTTTGGGCGCCGACACCCAAGGAAGTTGTCCGTGCGCTGACGCGCTGGATCTCACGCCCCGAAGAACGAAAAAAGGTCATCGAGAACTG
>DNDO01000018.1:4846-8496 GCA_003484265.1 Anaerolineae bacterium | reverse complement strand
CTAGAAGGCGCACAGTCCCCCCCCCGCCATAATTACCTTTTTCAATTGGTTTTTCTATATAGGCCACCCAGCTTGTGTTTAGACGGCGAATTCCTTATAACTGCTTATGGGCGGCACTAAATTAATTTCAGATGAGTGGATTAATAACATCGTCAATGGTTTTTCGCGGGTTTGAGTTTTATAAGAGCAGGGACAAACAATATGGGTTCCGTGAATCTCTTGAAGTAAAATTCTCTCAACAATTGGAGAAACAAAAATGAAACTTGTAACTGTCTCACAAATGCAGAAAATTGAAAAAGAAGCCGATGGTGGCGGATTGTCCTTTGACCAAATGATGGAGAACGCAGGCCGGGGACTGGCCGACACGGTCTTTGAACTGTTCATAGACGAGATCGAGCCAGAGGCGCTTGGGTTGGTAGGCGCTGGCAACAATGGCGGTGATACGCTGGTCGCGCTGACTACGTTGCTCGAAGAAGGCTGGAAGGCGCGAGCCTTCCTCGTCAAACGCAAGAGGGATGATCTCGTCAAACGCTTTACCGATGCGGGCGGCGAACTCATCACGGGAAAGGATGCCTTCGAGCAGCTTGCCGAGTCTATTGAGCTGGCAGATGTCCTCCTGGATGGCGTGCTCGGAACGGGAGTCAAACTTCCGCTTAAGAAAGATGCGGCCGAACTTCTCGAAGAGGTCAACGTTATTTTGGAAAGTCTCGAAGAGGCGCCCTTTGTCATCGCGGTCGATTGTCCATCAGGCGTCGATTGCGATTCAGGCGAAGCGGCTGAGGAAACCATCCCCGCCGATCTCACCGTCACGATGGCGGCGGTCAAACAGGGATTGTTGAAACTGCCCGCGTTCGAATATGTCGGCGAACTGGATGTGGTCGATATCGGTCTGCCCGACGATCTGGCGGCGCTCAAGGATGTGAAGACGGAAGTGGTTGTTGCGGATTCGGTTGCCGCTCGTCTGCCTGAAAGACCGCTCGCTTCGCACAAAGGGACGTTTGGTACAGCGGTTCTGGCGGCAGGTTCCCCCGCTTATACAGGAGCGGCAGTGTTGGCGGGAGAGGCAGCCTATCGCGTTGGCGCAGGCTTGGTGGCACTCGCAGTCCCTGCGCCGTTGCATTCTGCATTGGCTGGACAACTCCCCGAAGCCACATGGATAATGCTCCCGCACGAAAAAGGCGGTATCGCCTCCAGCGCGGCGGATGTGCTGATGAAAGGACTTGATAAAGCCACTGCGCTGTTGATCGGGCCTGGCTTCGGCACGGAAGATACAACAAAAGAATTTATCGCCAATCTATTGAACGGAAAATCCTCCGCGAAGAAATCAGCAGGTATAGGATTTGTGCATGGTGATAGCGATTCAAAATCATCAGACGGAGTAAAACTGCCTCCCATGATCGTGGACGCTGATGGCTTGCGCCTCCTGGCGAAGATAACCGATTGGCATAAGAAACTTCCCGAGCGCTCGATCCTCACTCCACATCCCGGTGAGATGTCCGCGCTCACTGGTTTATCCAAAGAGGTAATTCAGGAAGACAGGCAGGGCGTTGCCGTTAAGTATGCAAAGGAATGGGGACATGTCGTTGTATTGAAAGGCGCGTTCACTGTTGTTGCGCATCCCGACGGACGTGCTACTGTCATCCCTGTTGCCTCTCCCGCTTTAGCCCGCGCTGGCACGGGAGATGTGCTCGCAGGTATGATCGTCGGTCTCCGCGCGCAGGGCATGGACGCATTCGACTCCGCCGTCGCAGGCGCGTGGATTCACGCCCAGGCAGGTCTCTATGCTGCTGATGATTATGGCACGACAGCCTCGGTGATGGCGAGTGATATTTTGAATTCCATCCCTGATGTGTTGAGTGATTTGGAAGAATAAAAAGTGGATCCGCTGGCAGAATGGAAAAATGACTCACCCCTGAGTTTTTAGGGTGAGTCATTTTTACGTCAGTGTATACAACACCATCTCATCAGGCAAAAGCATATCCGCCTGATCGGAATGTTGTTGTAACTTCAATTTCGATCCAGCCAGAATATCATGCAGCGTTTGCGTGATCAGAATTTCACCGACAGTTGCATATTCAATTGCCTTGCGTGACAATTCAGCGACATATTCCAGAGGCTTCCCGTTCTCGGCGAAACATTCGCCTACATGCAGGCTGATCTTCAGACCGCTGCCTTTTGCGATACGAAGCAATCTTGCGGCACACTCCACCGCTCTCGTGGGGCTGTCGAATGTCCCTATGAATTCAGAATCATCCTTTGATGTAAATCTTGCGCCATGCGATCCAATCTCTTTTTGGATTAATGCGGATGAAATCTTTCCTGTCGACGAATGGACGCAAAGAATGACAGATATGCGTGTCTCAGTGGATTCGACAGGTGGAGTCTCATTGATGAAGTTTGTCACTGCGGAAATGATCGCTTCACTTTTCACAAAATAGATATGATCGTCCCCAGGGATTTCGTGCCAGCGCGCATTCGGCATGTGATCCGCAAAATATTTCCCTGCATTGCGGCTGACCATGCGGTCTTCCGTTTTGTGGATCACCAAAGTCCGCGTTTGGATTTGCGGCAAAAGTTGGCGAATGTCCACTTTGCGGATGAGGTTGAAGACGTCCTTAATGGAGGATGGACTGGAAGCAGAACGCAATACCTTCGCCCACCACTTTCTAAAGTTTTCATCCTTTGCGCGGGATGGGGCGAAGAATTCCACTGCCCACGGCTCACCCCATGATTGTTGCATTTGTTCGATCATTTCGTCGAAGCCTGATTCGGTCTCAGCCCATTCAGGCATATTGCCTGTTCGAATAATTTTTGGCGTTGCTCCATATAGGATCAACCCTGTTACACGGTCTGGGTACATGGATGCAAGCAGAACTGCCGCAGCAGCCCCTTCGGAAGTGCCCATCACAAAGGTGCGTTTTGAAGCGGCAGAGTCGAGGACGTGATTGGCGTCGATGACGGTTTGGTCCAGTGTCGGTGCGCCCTGGATCCGATCCGATAAACCTACACCGCGCTTATCGAAAAGGATGACGCGTGCGAAACGTCCGAGCTGCTCGAAGAAATCCCTGAACTCGGGATTCTCCCATGCGAGTTCAAGGTGTGAAATGAACCCATGCATGAACAGGATATCAACGGGACCTTCGCCGATGATCTGATAGGCGATATGAACATTGCCGTTCGCCACATATTGGACAGGAGACATTATTGACGATAGTTTCCTGTCAGTAGTTCCGATCAACCCCAATTCGTTACCGCGTTTGACAGCCTCCGTCCTGTTCCTGACCTTTAACTTGTCAAAGATGTGCTTGTTATACCAGCGCACAGTTTCATGCGCGAGGAATAGGCGTGCTCCGATCTCGATATTGGTCAAGCCTTCTGCCAGAAGGTTCAGGATCTCAAGCTCGCGCGGTTTCAGGGATGGTTGGTCTGTCATTTGAAAGTCCACACAATTTTACCCACAAAAGGGTGGTGACAACGGACTGTGATGCTTCTATACTCGAATTATCAAACAAGGAGAATCAAATGAAAAATACATCAACTTCTATTCTGGTATTCGGCGTGTATCTTATCGGCATGGGGGCTGGGTTGTTATTCGTGCCCGACCTCGTGCTCGGAACATTGGGTTTTCCATCATCTACGGATGTATGGAT
>DNDO01000018.1:396-4733 GCA_003484265.1 Anaerolineae bacterium | reverse complement strand
ATTCTGGTATTCGGCGTGTATCTTATCGGCATGGGGGCTGGGTTGTTATTCGTGCCCGACCTCGTGCTTGGAACATTGGGTTTTTCATCATCTACGGATGTCTGGATAAGAGTTGTCGGTGTCCTGGCTCTTCTGCTGGCATATTATTACATCTCTGCCGCGCGGACAGATACAAAAATATTTGCGCAGTGGACTGTTCCGGGAAGGGTTGGCGTCTTTCTTGCCTTTCTCGGACTTGTCGTCGCGGGCTTGGTTGGGCCGATGATGATCGCTCTTGGGTTGGTTGATCTTCTCGGCGCGATATGGACCTGGTCCACGCTTCGTTCTGAATAACAAAATAAACATGGATTCAAAAAGAGAAGGCTGATCACCAGCCTCCTCTTTTTGAATCTCTGCTTTCTTATCCACTAACTATTCAAAAACTCTTCCAATGCATCATTGCTAATGCGATATGCCTTGCCAAGTTTCTTCGCCTTTAATGATCCCTCTTTGATCGCAGCGATCACGTCCTCTTCAGAGACCTTCAAGATCGCCGCTGCTTCGGATGGAGTCATAACCTCAGGCATACCCGCGTCCTTGTTACCACCTCCACCTGAATCTTGTTTCTGTCCGCCCTGTACTGCGCCGGAGGTTGCCTGCTGCATCAAGTTGCCGATCCCCATGCCTGCGCCGATGCCAGCGGTGAGACCTGCTCCGCCGCTCGGGTTGGACGCCGCGTCGCGCATTGCATCTGCGGCTTGTAGTTGTGTGTATGTTGCCATATCGAGCATTCCCATATCCCGCAATTCCTGCGCAGATTTGCTTGACGGCTTTAGGTTGCCAATGTAGAACGATTTAAGTGTCAAACCCAATGCTTCGAAATCATCCTGCGCCTTGGCCCTTACAGCCGCGCCTACTTCCTCGGTCAGACCGATCAGATCAACGACGCTTTTGGCGGCGGTTGTTTCTCCTAGTGTATCTTGCAGCGTGGAGAGCAGCATGGTTTTCAATCGTTCTTCAATGTCAGATGTGCGGTATGCGCCCTGTGAGCCGACCAGTTGATTGACGAACTGTTGCGGATCCTTCACCTGGAATGAATAGGTGCCGAAACCCTGAAGCAATGCCACGCCGAGTCCCATTCCGGGGTTTCGCACGATGATCGGCTGCGGCGTGCCCCATTTTTCATTCGCAAATTCCTTCATTGAAACGAAATACACTTCTGCAGGGAAGGGAGTGCGGTCGTTGAATGCCTTGCCGATCAAGTTGATAAGTAGGGGGACGTTCGCGGTTGCGATGGTGTGACGCCCGCCTCTGAACACATCGAGTGCCTGCCCGTCACGGAAGAATACAACTGCCTGCGACTCGCGCACGATCACCTGGGAACCGATACGGTAATCACCAATTCCCGTTTCCGGGAAGCGATGGACGATCTCATCTCTCATTTCGTTCGGATATTCGATTACATCAAAAATTCTCGCCATGATTTTCTCCTTTTTGAAGAGCGTTGATTGATTATAGCCCATTGATTTTGCGGGTACAAGAACCGCTGGTATTATTTATTTACGTAAATAGATGTCGCAGGTCTCAAATACCTGTGAGGTCTATGTTCATCCCTTCATCATCTTTCCTGTTCCCTTGTCTCTCACCATCAGAATTTCCGCCATGATACTGACCGCAATCTCCTCGGGCGTCTCTGCGTTCAACTCGATCCCCATCGGCGAATGGACTTTCGCGATCAGCTTTTCGTCCACACCCTTATCTTTCAACGCCTTGACCGTTGTCAGCCAGCGTCGTTTCGATCCGATGACGCCAATATACGCCGCTTCAGACTCAAGAAGACTCGGCAATCCCTTCGCATCAACATTCGACCCTCTGCTTGTTACGACCAGATAGGTCCGTCTCGTTACTTTGAGATTTTCGGCTAGTTTTCCCATCTCAACAGGATAATACGCATCTGCTCCAGGCACCGACTCGGGATTACAAAACTCCTCGCGATCGTCACTGACAGCGACCCTGAATCCCAGCCACTTTGCCAAATGCACGACTGCCCTGCCAACATGTCCACCGCCGATGACGACTACCATCGCAGGGGATAGGATCGGTTCCACAAATACCTCCACAGTTCCGCCGCACACGCCCGGGTCGCCTCGAGATGGGTCAGCCATCGTATAAGATAATGTTTGCGCCTCACCGCTCTTCAACGACACTATTGCGGACTTAATGACGCGGCTTTCCAACTCCCCGCCGCCGACCGTGCCGATGAAATTTCCATTGGGATACACCAGCATCTTGCTGCCCACGTGCCGGGGAGTGGAACCTTCGCTGTTGATGACGGTGCATAGGGCGGCGGAATCACTCCTTTTGTTGAGCTCGGCAAGTGCCTGATAGATCGTCTCGTTATTCATCAGCTTCCATCATGTGTGTTTCAAGGCGATCCATGGATTCCATGAAGGCGCGCTCAAGGTCGATACCGCGCATTTGTGAAATCGTTATGACAGACCAGAGGCAGTGTGCGAGTTGACTTTCGATCCTGTCTGTGCTGTTGGCGATATCTCGCTGCCCATGCTCAGCTTGCATGAATTTGATGAGGTTGCTCACGTCGCTGGCAAATCCTTCCGCGAGCTGGCTGGCGGTGGATGAGGAACCGTATAACTCGGTTTCCTTCAGGTCATATTTTTTACGGAGATCCATCGCCCTGTGGACCATTTTTTGAAATTCCATTACCTCTCCAATAATCCCAATACAACCGGCAGCAACTGCTTCTTCCTTGATACTACTCCTCTTGCCTGGCGCGTACCGTCTGGTAATGGGGGGTAGGGCAGGTCATCGAGGATAGGCGGCGCATTGGACGATAGGATGAGGCGGCTCGAGCCGCGCACCACGTCGGTGACTAGCAGCATAGCGAAGTCGAGCCCGCGTTTGTCTTTGAGGTCATCCAACGCATTGGTAAGCGGTGAAAGGTGATCGGCGAGTTCAACGAGGTCGGTCACTTCGGCTTGGGCAATGGCGAGTTTAAAGCCACCGGCTTCGTATGCCTTGATGTCGTTGCTGACAACCTCTTCCGGCTTGCGGTTTGACAACCCCGCGCCTGCGGATAGCAGGGCTTTGCCGAACGACTCAATCGTCTCGCCTTTAAGAGGACTACCGCCGATGAATGCCCAGCGCGATAAACGTTCGGCTGCAGCCTTATCGCGCGATGTTGTCGTGGGAGAGGTCAGGATGAGCGTATCAGATAAAAGACCAGCAAGGAGCGCGCCGGCGAGTTCGGGCGGCATCGAGAGACCCGCTTCGGCTGTCTGTTCGGAGACCAGCGTGGAGGTCGATCCGACTACATCCACGGTAAACCGGATCGGCGTATGCGTGGGTGAATTCCCAAGACGGTGATGATCGAGGATCTCCAACAGGTCTGCCTCATCGAGCGCGGCAATGGACTGGCGCGGTTCGTTGTGATCCACGAGGATGATCTGCAGGCGCGGCGGATTTAGGATATCGCGCTGACGGGCGATGCCAAGATACAGCCCGTTTTCATCCACGACCCAATAGTCATCGGTTTCATCGCGCAGAATACGATTGAGCGCATCGCGGATAATGGCGTTGGCTGAGAATTTTGGGACGCTCGTGTCCGCTGCATCCCTGCACTGCGCAGACATCATCTCGCGGACTGTGGTGTCACCGGGACGCGGACCGAGCGTCTCTGAAAAATACTTGAAGAGGCTGTAGCCGTGAACGATGCCATATGGCTTTCCGCCCTCATCCACAACAGGGGCGAGTCCGCCCGTGCGGCTGGCGAGGGTCCATGCCGTTCCAAGTGGGGCTTCCGGGCGGATACTGTCCAGGCGGATCATGACCGATGAAAAGCGGGGCGATGCGTCAGTGAGTAACAGGGGTGCGTCAAGATTCAATTGCTTAAGCACCCACGCGGTCTGAGGATTAAGTGCGCCGGCGCGGGCGGCTTGCGTGTTTGCGCCGTCGCGTTCGCGAAGAAGCCATGCATATCCCATCGCAGAAGCGATCGAATCTGTATCGGGGTTGACGTGACCTATAACGTACGTGTTGGTGTTCATGGTTGATCCTGGCCAGGCTGGGTGATTGGGTTGGAAATAAACCTTTGAGTTGGATAGGCAAAATGAATGAGCGGGTTTTCCGAGAAAGCCGTGAGAATCTCTTCCCAAAAGTATTCAGAACTCCCGCGCCTCGCATGTGGATGACAAAGGTAGCGGATGGTCAATTGTACGCCATTCTCCCGGACCGACGTATAGACTATTGGAGTGAGTTTCTCGTACTTCAGCAGGTAATGTTTGGTCGCTGATTCAAATTCAGATTCGGCATTGGCATTCTCGCGCGAGAATGCCAATGCC
>DNDO01000018.1:0-135 GCA_003484265.1 Anaerolineae bacterium | reverse complement strand
CTGCAGCGTGGACTTGGCTTGTTTCCAATCGCTTTCAAACGTGATCGTTACCGGTATCTCGTTCCAGATCAATTTCGGTCCGTGTGTGTAATTGGCGACTGCCTGCGTAAAAACCCAGCCGTTGGGAATGTACAA
>DNDO01000092.1:4980-5196 GCA_003484265.1 Anaerolineae bacterium | reverse complement strand
GCGCGGCGAACTGATGAAGAGAGCCGGGGAAAGCAATCCCGGCGGCATGGCGGCTATTCTTGGCGTGGATATCCCCACATTGGATAAGGTATGTAAGGATGCGAGTACGGCGAATGAGATTGTTCAGGTTGCCAACGACAATTGCCCCGGTCAGGTCGTGATCTCCGGTCACATCCCGGCGCTGGAACGCGCGATGGAAGGCGCGAAAGCCGCCGG
>DNDO01000092.1:0-4718 GCA_003484265.1 Anaerolineae bacterium | reverse complement strand
GCAAAACGCGCAAAAGCGCTGGCTGTAAGCATCGCGGCACACTCACCGCTTATGGACTCTATCCAAAGTGAATGGAACGATGCAGTGGAAGCATGCTCCATTAATGCCCCGGCTATTCCTGTGATCGGAAATGTCAATGCAAGCGTGTTGCTCACCGCCACCGAGCTGCGTGCCGACATTAAAGCACAGATGCAATCGCGCGTACGTTGGACTGAGTCGGTGGTCATGATGTCCGGGAGCGGGATACAGACCTATGTCGAGGCAGGAAGCGGCGAAGTCCTTTTGGGATTGGTCAAGCGCATTAATGGGGATGCGGTTCGATTTCCGTTGGGAGTGCCGTCCAATTTTTCAGCGTTGGAGAGCTTGTAAAGGTTAGGCGCAATGGTAGATATCGATTCACGTATACAACGCGCTATTGCCGATCTGACAGGGAATGAAGCACTGCTCGGAATGCTTGATACGGACGCCGCGACCGCAATGCTTGATTGGGGTGTGAAGATGTCGACATCCATTGTGAATGAAACAGATGGGCTGGACGAGATTCTCGCAGACCTGACTTTGTTGCCTCGCCTTAAAGCGGTGAGAAGCTCAATGCGCTCCATTGGGAATTGGGCAGCAGGCAAATATATAGCGCCGATAGACCGCACTGGATTGCGTGATAAACTGCTTGCACATTTCAGGATCATCCTGGGCGAGAATTCGCAATTGCCTGCGACCGAAGAGATGGATGATTTAATTAACCAAGTAGACGATAAAGTGAACACTCCGCATCAATTGGTGATGAAGATGATGCAGTTGATTGCGAATGAAAATAAAGGAGAACAGTAATGGCAGGGAAAAAAAGCAAGGGCAGGAATGGACCTCTTACCATTATGGGGTTGGTGATCGTTTTGGTCCTTGGCATTTTATATACATTGACAGGGCAGGATCCCACCGGCACATTCTCAGAGACTGAAGCGCCAACGCGAATTGTGTCCAATGGACCTGTAGTGAATCCGCCATCGAACAATTCGGGGAGCAGCGGCTGGTGGGAGGTTTATTTTACCGACCCGGTCAACAGGAACGATTCAGAACAATGGCAGGGTTCAATAGAAGAGCAGTTGATCAAGAAAATCAACGATGCGAGGTCCAGCATACACATCGCATCGTTTGAATTTGACCTAACCCCGGTAGCTGAGGCGTTGATCGCGGCAAAAGGGCGCGGGGTGGAAATACTTTGGGTTACCGATAACGAACATGGTCTGGAATCGGACGAGGAACCCGGTCACGGTCAGTTTGCGATGCTTGAAGCAGCCGGCATCGAAGTGCGCGGCGATACGCGGACTGCGTTGATGCATAACAAATTCTGGATATTCGATCAACAGATGGTTTGGACAGGCTCGACGAACATCACCGAGAGCGGAATATTCAAACAGGATAACAATACACTCGTCATCTATTCGTCCGAGCTGGCCGCGATCTACGAGGCTGAATTCCAGGAGATGTGGAATGGCGAGTTTGGACCCAGATCTCCTTCGCAGTTGGCGAATCAAAATACGGTTGTGAATGGCTCGGCGATCCAGGTCATCTTCACATCGGAGGATCGGGCTATCGAGGAGGCAATTATCCCATTATTGAACTCGGCACAGAAAAGCATCCGCTTTTTGGCTTTCAGTTTCACCGATTATCCGATGGCGGAGGCAATGATCAACCGCTCCAAGGTTGGGGTGGATGTAGCAGGTGTGTTCGAGAAAGTGGGCA
The DNA here is from genome assembly GCA_003484265.1 of Anaerolineae bacterium. Classification (GTDB taxonomy): domain Bacteria; phylum Chloroflexota; class Anaerolineae; order Anaerolineales; family Villigracilaceae; genus Defluviilinea. Next base: position 2,978 of record DNDO01000092.1, on the reverse strand, counting down.
GTGAGACTGATGCAGCGGAACTGAGGACGCTTTATTGCGAAGGCGTGCCTGCCAGGCGCGACGGGAACGGTGGATTTATGCACAATAAACTCGTCATTGTGGATGAGCGGTATGTGGCAACCGGATCCCTGAATTACTCCACAAATGCTGAAACAAACAATGATGAGAATGTGATCATTATCGATAACCCTGAAATCGCAAAGTTATATTTAATGGAATTCGAGCGTATCTGGAACATGGCGTCTGATCCGGAGCCGGGAACGTTCAATTGTAATTAAAGGCACAAACAAGGGGTATAATCAGGGAATGTTATATATACCTGACAATTTGATTTGTCAGCGCCGCTTGCTTTGCGGTTCTATGAATATATCTGGTTCGAAATACACTCGGACCAGATATTCTTTTTAAGGAGCGTTCATGAGGTTGAGTAAATTGGCGGGTGGGATTGTCGAATCGCCGACACTGGCGCTTAATGAAGAGGCGCGTCTACTGCGAGAGCGCGGTGAAGCAGTGATTAATCTTGGCATCGGTGAACCGAGGAACAAGACGCCCCTTGCAGCCATTCTTGCCTCGTCCGCAAAATTGACAAGCGGCGAGGTGAAGTACACGACGCCAGATGGACTGCCTTCATTGAAGAAAGCTGTCATTCACTATACGGAAGAGAATTACAACCGGCTTGTTTCGCCTGAGAACGTTATCATTACCAACGGGGCAAAACAATCCCTGTTCAATATTATGTACTCCATATTAAATCCGCAAGATGAAGTCATCGTCATCGCTCCTTACTGGGTCTCGTACAGGGAGATCATCAAAATGTGCATGGGAAAGCCGGTTGTTGTTTCCCCGGAAGACGGCACATTCATCCCGCGGTTTGAAGAGATTAAAAAGGCGGTCACACCCTCCACAAGGGCGATCATCGTGAATAGCCCCAATAATCCGTCGGGAGTTATTTATCCACCCGAGTTGATCGAAAAACTTGTTGCGCTTTGTGAGAATAAAAGCATATACATGGTCTGCGACGATATTTATCATAAGCTGACATTTGACAATCACCGAGCCGTGCCTGCTTTTCATTTCACAAAGAACGATATCGAGAATTCGCATATCATCGTTGTAAATGGTGTCGCAAAACTTTACGGCATGACAGGGTTTCGTGTGGGGTGGGTGATCGCTTCGCGTCAACTTGTGCGGGTGATGGCAAATGTTACTGCACAGACCACGTCGGGCGTTTCGCCAGTCGGGCAGGCGGCGGCTGAAGGAGCGCTGAACGGTTTGCAGTCCGTGGTTGATGCGCTGCGCCTTCAGATCCAGAACAATCGCGATATATTACTTCAAGAGCTTAAGTCCTTTAGTGGTGTTCGACTCATAGAGCCGCAAGGGACGTTTTATGCCCTCCCCGATATGAGAGCATTCAATCAAAATTCCGTCGAGGTTTCAAGATTTCTGCTTGAAAAAGCAAGAGTGGTGACTGTACCCGGCAAGGAATTCGGGATGGAGGGGCACATCCGTATCTCATATTCGGGATCGGTAAAGGATGTGACCGAGGGTCTCGAGCGAATTAAATGGGCGCTAGACCCTAATTCGCCGAACGAGATCTATATTGGCGACAAACGAATGATTAGAGACTGGTCCTAAGAATATAATCCAAGGACAAAGGAGCGAAAACCATGAGTAACATGTTGAACATCAAGACTCCCGCCGAAGCATCGGCACAGGCGCGCAAGGCAGATTTCAATCTTTCCAATCACGGGGTGAGAGACTTGCGTCTCGCGTATTGGAACCTCTCGACCGAAGCATTGTATGAAGAAGCTGTATTTCGGAAGGAAGGCGTCACTGCGACGGGCGGTCCGTTTATCGCACATACCGGCAAACATACGGGGCGCTCAGCCAACGACAAGTTCGTGGTTCGCCACGCAGATTCTGAAAATAATATCTGGTGGGGAACCCATAATCGTCCTTTTGATGGCGAGAAATTCGACGGGCTTTATACGCGTATGCTTGGGTATCTGCAGGGCAGGGACGTCTTTGTGCAGGATGTTTACGGCGGCGCGGATGAGAACTATCGCCTGCCCGTGCGATTTGTTACAGAACAGGCATGGCATAGTATGTTTATCCGCAACATGTTTATCACGCCGGGCTCTTCGGATGAATACAAACGCTTCCTCCCTGAATTTACAGTGGTCGCTGCGCCTGGGTTCAAAGCCAATCCATCAGTGGACAGCACTAATAGTGAAACATTCATTATCCTGAACCTTGAAAAAAAACTTGCGATCATTGGAAATACTGCTTATGCGGGTGAAATGAAAAAATCCATTTTCACTCTGTTGAATTATCTTCTGCCACTGCAAGGCGTCTTTTCGATGCACTGTTCTGCCAATGTCAGCCCGGATGATCCGAATGACGTGGCGTTATTTTTTGGATTAAGCGGTACGGGCAAGACTACACTATCCGCTGACCCTACGCGCCGCCTGATCGGAGATGATGAGCATGGCTGGAGCGACGACGGCGTTTTCAACTTCGAAGGCGGTTGCTACGCAAAGGTGATCGGACTCTCCGAAGCGGCCGAACCCCAGATATATGCGACAACTCAAATGTTTGGAACGATTCTCGAAAATGTTCCATTTGATCCTGTTACGCGGCACATTGATCTCGACGACGACTCTATCACGGAAAACACTCGCGCGTCGTACCCGCTTGAATTCATTGACAATGCTATGCCTGAAAAGAGAGCTGGTCATCCAAAGAACATCATCTTCCTGACCTGTGATGCCTCAGGCGTAATGCCTCCCATTGCGCGACTGTCAACGGATCAGGCGTTGTATCAGTTTATTTCCGGATACACAGCCAAACTGGCAGGGACAGAGGCTGGCTTGGGCAAGGAGCCGGCGATCACATTCTCCGCTTGTTTTGGCGCGCCGTTCATGATGTTACATCCATCAAAATATGCGGAACTTCTGCGCGGAAAGATCGAACGATAC